>JAICLN010000116.1 GCA_025925615.1 Actinomycetospora sp.
GCGGTGAACACCCTCGATGCGATGGTGGGGCACCTCTCGACGCGCCACGCCCGGTTCGGCTGGGCGAGCGCGCGGGTCGACGACGTCGCGAACGCCGTCCCCGCGCGGGTCGCGGCCGTGCTGGCCGTCGGGGCGGCACCGCTCGTCGGGGGGACGCCGCGCGCGGCGGTGGCGGCGTGGCGGCGCGACGCCCGCCGGCACCCGAGCCCCAACGCCGGACCGGTCGAGGCGGCCTTCGCGGGCGCCCTCGGCCGGCGGCTCGGAGGGCGGGTCGTCTACCCCTACGGCGTGCAGGAGCGCCCCGTCCTCGGGTCCGGGCCCCCGCCCCGCGTCCCGGACCTGCGGCGGGCCGTCCGCCTCTCCCGGGCGGTCTCGGCGGGTGCCGCGGTGCTGACGGTGGGGGTCGCGGGGCTGATCCCGCCCCCTGGATCCGCCGACCGTGGTCCCGGGTGGCACCGAACCCTCATCGGGGCGTCGAGACCTCCCCGGCCCGACGCGTGGCGACCAGCGTGGTGCGTCGCGCTCCGGCCCTCAGCGGCCGTAGCGGTCGGCGAGGACGTCGGAGGTGCTGCGGGCGCGGGTCGTCGGCTCGGCGGGCCCGTCCCGTCCGGCGCGATCCGGCGGGGGTGACTCCTCCTCGGGAGCCGGCACCGCCCCCTCGTCGTCGGGACCCTCCTGCTCGGCCTTGCGGGTGCGGTACTCCAGGCGCACGAAGTAGCACCAGCCGCCGATGGCCATGACGCCGAAGATCAGCCACTGCCAGGCGTAGGAGTAGGACGAGTTGGGGTCCGGCGGGGGCAGCGGGACGGCGGTGACCACCCCGGGCTGGGCGGGCAGGAGCTGGAGGTACCCGGGCGCGATCGGCATGCCCACGAGCGAGCCGATCGCCGCGGAGTCCACCGCGTAGACCTGCCGGTACCCGCCCTCGGTGATCGGGGCGCGGTCCGTCGCCGACTCGTCCGGGAGCTGGTAGCCGACGACCGTGACGACGCCGCCGGGCGCCGGGTTGATCGGCGGGAGCGTCTCGCCGTTCTGGGGGCGGACGTAGCCGCGGTCGACGAGCAGGGTCTCACCGTCGGTGGTGCGCAGCGGGGTGAGGATCTCGCTCGCGGCGCTGCTGTCCACCGAGCGCAGGCGCGCGAGGACCTCGCCGGTGGGCTCGTAGGTCCCGGTGACGATGACCTGGCGCCACGCGGCGGCAGGGCCGGGCTCGGTGCCCGGGGCCACCAGGGAGCTCCTGGGCACGGGCGCGGTGGAGACGGCGCGGACCAGTTCGGCGTTGTTGCCGTCGCGCTCGGCGCTGCGGTGGAACTGCCACGGCGCGAGCAGGTAGTAGCACCCGAACGCGAAGGCGACGACCGCCAGCGTCAGGGCGATCCACCCGGGCCGGAGCAGGAAGCGCACGCCGTTCAGTATGGCCTCTCGCCATGTGGACGGTGTGGGTCGCTACAGCGACGAGATCCGCTCGCAGGCGGAGCCCGCGTAGCCGCCGCCGAAGAGGGCGGCGTGCACGAGCAGCGGGAAGAGCTGGTGCAGGCCGATCCGCGCCCGCCAGCCGTCGGCGAGCGGAGCGGCCTCGTCGTAGGCGACGAGCACGGTGTCGAGCCGCGGGAAGCCGAAGAGCGCCAGCATCGCGAGGTCGGTCTCGCGGTGCCCGCCGTGCGCGGCCGGGTCGATGACCCACGCGCCGACGTCCCGGGTCCGGCTCCGCTCCGCTGCGCGTCCCGCCCGGCCCCAGAGGACGTTGCCGGTCCACAGGTCGCCGTGCAGGCGGGCCGGCGCCTCCTCGGGCCCGGCGTCGGCGCGGCCGTCGCTGAGCCGCGCGCACCCCTTCTCCACCTGGGCGGCGTGGGCCGCCGACATCCGGCCCCGGTCGACCGCGAGCCGGGCGTAGGGCAGGACCCGGGCCTCCACGTACCAGTCGATCCAGCGGGTGCCCGCCGGTGCCGGGTCGTTGCGCATCGGGGCGTCGCCGATCCAGGCGTCGGCGGGGCCGTCCGGCGGTGGCGACCCGAAGGCGGGTGCGCCGGCGGCATGCAGCGCGGCGAGCCCGCGCCCGAACGCCGCCGCGGCCTCCCCGCTCGCCGAACCCCCACCGACCGCCTCGCTGACCAGCCACGTCTCGTCGGCACCGAGCACCGCGGGCACACCGGGCCCGCCGTCGACCGCGAGCCACCGCAGCCCGGCGGTCTCGGCGGCGACCGCGGTCGGGTCGCCGGTCTTGGCGACCACCTCGCGGCCGTCGTCGAGGGTGGCGCGGGTGATCGAGCCCAGCGGGCGCGTCCCGGTCACCCCGCGGCCGGTGAGGCGGGCGACGGCCTCGGCAGCGGTCCCGGCGGCAGGTCCGGCGCTCACGCGTGCTCCCGTGCCCAGGCGACGACGCCGGGCGTCGCCGCCTCGAGCATGGCGAGCACCTCGTCGAACCCGTCCGGCCCGCCGTAGTAGGGGTCGGGGACCTCGGCGCCCTCGGGCGCGTCGGGATCGAAGGAGCGCAGCAGCCGGACACGGTCCGCGGGCACGCCGGCGCCGATCAGGTCGCGGACGTGGTCGACGGTGGCGGCGAGGGCCAGGTCGGCCGTCGGGGTGTCGGCGTCGATCTGGCGGGCGACGTGCTCGGTGTCGTACCCGTGGGCGGCGAGGGTGTCGGCGGCCCGGGAGTCCATCGACTGCCCGACGTGCCAGGGTCCGACGCCGGCGCTGGTGACCACGACGCGGTCGGCCAGCCCCGCGTCCGCGAGCGCCACGCGCAGGAGCTTCTCGGCCATGGGGGAGCGGCAGATGTTCCCCGAGCAGACGGTCACGACGTGGAGGAGGTCAGACACGGGCCCATCGTCTCCGATCGCCACGGGCACCCGTCCGCGCCGGGGCCGGGGTGGACCACAATGGCGCCATCATGGATGCATCCGTCGTTCCCGCGACCGTCGCGGGCGCCGTCGCCGCGCTCGAGAGGGCCTATCCGCCCGCCCACGCGCAGGAGTGGGACGCCGTCGGGCTGGTGTGCGGGGACCCCGGGGAACCGGTGCGCCGGGTGGTCGTCGCCGTCGACCCGACGCCCGCCGTCGTGGACGAGGCCCTCGCCCAGGACGCGGACCTGCTCGTGACCCACCACCCGCTGCTGCTGCGGGGGGTGCACGGGGTGCCGGCCGACGAGCCCAAGGGCGCCGTGGTGCACCGGCTCATCCGGGGCGGCTGCGCGCTGTTCGCGGCCCACACCAACGCCGACGCGGCCTCGCCCGGGGTGTCCGACGCACTGGCGGACGTGCTCGGCGTCGTCGTCGAGGGCCCGCTGGCCTCGGAGGGTAGCCCGGACGGATCGAGCAGCACCGTGGGGATCGGGCGCATCGGTCACCTCGAGCGGCCCGAGGCGTTCGCCGCCTTCGTCGAGCGCGTGGCCGCCGCCCTGCCCCCGACGGCGTGGGGGGTCCGCGGCGCCGGCGACCCGGACCGCCCGATCAGCCGCGTCGCGGTCTCGGGCGGGGCCGGCGACTCGATGCTCGGCCTGGTCCGCGAGGCCGGCGTGGACGCCTACGTCACCGCCGACCTGCGCCACCACCCCGCCGACGAGCACCTGCAGCGCCCGGACGCGCCGGCGCTCGTCGACGTCGCGCACTGGGCCTCCGAGCACCCCTGGTGCGCCCAGGCCGCCGCCGTGCTGCGCCGCGCGCTGCCCGGGGCCACCGTGACCGTCTCGACGCACCGGACCGACCCGTGGACCCTCGGGGCGGCGACCGGCGCCCCGACCGGCGTCGTCGAGCCCGCCCCCGCGCCGGCCGCCCCGCCCTCCCTGTCCGACGCCATCGAAGGAGCCGTCCAGCAGTGAAGGCCGACCCCGCAGCCCAGCGACGGCTCCTCGACCTCGCCGGCGTCGACGCCGAGCTCTCGCGCGCCGAGCACCGTCGGAAGACCCTGCCCGAGCAGGTCGCGGTCGAGGAGGCCGAGCGCACCCTGCGGGCGGCCTCCGACGCCGTCGTCGTCGCGCGGACCTCGCTGTCCGACCTCGACCGCGACGTCGCGAAGCTCGACCGCGAGGTCGACCAGGTCCGCACCCGCGAGACCCGCGACCGCCAGCTGCTCGAGAACGGCTCGGTCGGGGCCAAGCAGGCCGCCGACCTGCAGCACGAGCTGGACTCGCTCGCCCGCCGTCGTGCGGTGCTCGAGGACGAGCAGCTCGAGGTCATGGAGCGCCAGGAGGCCGCCGGGGTCGATCTCCAGCACGAGACCGACGC
Source organism: Actinomycetospora sp. (assembly GCA_025925615.1). Lineage (GTDB taxonomy): Bacteria > Actinomycetota > Actinomycetes > Mycobacteriales > Pseudonocardiaceae > Actinomycetospora. The sequence continues at coordinate 4,227 of JAICLN010000116.1, forward strand.
GCACGCCGCGGCCACGACCGCCCTCGAGGACGCCGTCGAGCGCCGGGACGGGGTGCTCGGGGACATCGGCACCACCGAGCTGCGCCGCGGCGAGGAGCGCACGACGCTGGTGGCCGAGCTCCCGGCCGACCTCGTCGAGCTCTACGACAAGCTCCGCGCGAAGAGCGGGGTCGGGGCCGGTGAGCTGACCGGCAACCGGTGCGGCGCGTGCCGGCTCGAGATGGACCGCGCCGAGCTGCGCGACATCCAGGGGGCCGCGCCCGACGACGTGGTCCGCTGCGACAACTGCGGCGCGATCGTGGTCCGGACCGGACGGTGACCAACCCAGGGGGGACGGGCAACGCGGCGGGCGCCTGGACCGGGCGCGGCGCCGCCGTCCCGACCCGCGTGCTGCTGCTGCGCCACGGCCAGTCCCCGCTGTCGGTGGACCGCCGCTACTCCGGGCGCGGTAACCCGGCGCTCACCGAGGTCGGGCTCGCCCAGGCCGAGGCGGCCGCGGCGTCGGTCGCCACCCGCTACCCGGGAGCGAGCGCGGTGGTCAGCTCACCCCTGGACCGGGCGCGCTCGACGGCGGGTCCGGTCGCCGCGCGGCTGGGCGTCGAGGTCGAGGTGGACGAGGGCTTCACCGAGACCGACTTCGGCGGCTGGGAGGGGCTGACCTTCCGCGAGGCCGCCGAGCGCGATCCCGAGCTGCACCGGGCGTGGCTCGGCGACACCTCGGTGGCCCCGCCCGGTGGCGAGAGCTTCGACGACGTCGGGGTGCGCGTGTCCGCGGCGCTGCGCGGGCTGGTGGAGCGCCACGTCGGCTCGACGGTCGTGCTGGTCAGCCACGTGACGCCGATCAAGACGATCCTGCGGATCGCGCTCGACGCCGGCCCGGCGCTGCTCTTCCGGCTGCACCTCGACCTGGCGTGCCTGTCGGTCGTGGACTTCTGGGACGACGGCGGGGCGAGCGTGCGGCTGGTCAACGACACCTCCTACCTGGGCTGATCGAGCCACTCCAGCCAGGCCGCTCCGGGGTGCGCGAGCCCCAGCACGCGGCCCGACACCGCGCCGTCGCGCACCGAGAGCCGCCCGACGACGCCGGTGACCCCGGCCCGGGACGCCTCGAGCGCGCGCTCGGGCACCGGCAGGCCCTGGACGCTGTCGCGGCCCTCCGGACCGAGCGGCACCAGCGGGTCCACCGAGATCCACTCGACGTCGCGCCCGAGGCGGGAGAGCAGCGCACGGAACCGGTCGCGCTCGTCGTCGGGCAGGAAGACGTGCACGAAGGTGTCGACGAGGACGAGCAGCGCCTCGGCCGGCATCTCCGCGCACACCGCCGCGGCGGTGTCGACGAGGTCGCCGCGTACGAGCCGGGCCGGGTCGGCGCGGGCGATCGCGGACGCGGCGGCGAAGCGGTCGACGGCGCCGGTCTCCGGCGGGATGCAGGCGGCGAGCCAGGCCCGCACCCCGGCGTCGTCGAGGTCGAGGGGCTCCACGTCGATGCCGGCGCGGGCGGCGATCCGGGGGACGGCTCGGGGCGCCGGCGGGTCGCCGCGAACGGTGCAGGCGAGCTCGAGGGCCGAATCCGGGTCGCCGACGACGACGTCGCCGTCGTCGCCGGTGTACCGGTAGCGGTACCGGTCGAGGTGCAGCCCGAGGCCCGCGCCCGTGCCGAGGTCGACGAGGGCGATCGGCCGGTCCGGGTCGATCTCGGCCAGGACGGCGAGCACGTCGGCGCTGCGCCGGACCTCGTTCATCTGGTAGCGGTGCTCCCGGCACAGCCCGGCGACCTCGTCGGCGTGCTCCGCGGCGAACGCGACGAGGGCGGGCCGGAAGCCGGCGTCGAGCGGGGGCTGGCCCGCACCCGCCGTCGGGAAGTACCCCGCGAGCGGCACGGGGGCGTCGCGGGCGACGAGGTGGCGCAGCGCCGCACTGAGCAGCAGCGGGGGCAGGCGGTCGGCGGGGATCGCGGCGGCGAGGTCGAGGAGGGTGTCCTCCTCGGCGATCGCCCGGAAGAGCTCGGCGGTCAGCGCCCAGGACGCCGGCGCGTCCGGGGGCGACCACCCGGCGGCGATGCCGAGGGACTGGTCGCGGACACGGTCCCGGGCCTCGTCGGACGGCATGACCGGGAGCGTAGGGGCCCGGAGATCACGTGACGAGCCACAGCGCGACGGTGCCCGCGGCGAGCGCGGCGGGGGTCGTGACGAGGCCCGCGACGGTGAAGCGGCCCAGCGCCTGCGGGGCGCCCTCGGCGGCCATCACCCGGCGCCACAGCAGCGTCGCGAGCGACCCCACGTAGGTCAGGTTCGGGCCGACGCCGACCCCGATGAGCATCGCGAGCACGGTCGCCGTCGCCGGGGTCGGGCCGAGGGCGGCGAGCAGGAGCAGCGTCGCGGGGAGGTTGTTGACGACGTTGGCGAGGACCGCGGCGAGCCCCGCGACCGCGAGCAGGCCGACCAGCCCGGTGCCCAGCGGCGTGAGGAGGTCGCCGAGCACGCCGCCGAGCCCGTGCACGCCGACCGCGGCGACGACGATGCCCAGGGCGAGGACGAACAGGCAGAAGAGTGGTCCGGCGGACTCGACGACGGCCCGCGGGGTGGTGCGGCGGGTGGCCAGCGACCGCGCGCCCAGCACGATCACCCCGGCGACCGCCACCCACACCGGTTCGACGCCGAGCGGGGCGGCGGCCGCGAACCCGACGAGGGTGAGGGCGAGGACGACGAGGGCGAAGCGGGGGACGTCGGTGCTGGGGACCTCGTCCGGGTGGCCGGGCGGTTCGTCCGATGTCGGACGACCGAGCTCGCGCCGGAAGACCCACCGCAGGCCGACGTACTCGACGGCGAGCACCACGACCCAGGGCAGGGCCATGAGTGCGGCGAAGTGCAGGAACGAGAGGCCGGTGGCGCCGACGGCGAGCAGGTTCGTGAGGTTCGAGACCGGCAGCAGCAACGACGCCGAGTTCGCCAGGTGGGCGCACACGAAGGCGGCGGGCGCGGCGGCGACGCGTGATCGTCGGGCGGTCCGCACGACGACCGGGGTGAGCAGGACGACGGTGGCGTCGAGGCTGAGCACGGCGGTCGTGACGGCGGCGATGCCGAAGACGCGCCCGAACAGCCGAACCCCGGTGTCAGCGGTGTCGCATCGCTGACACAGGATCCGATTCAGCACGCCGATAGGGTCCGAAAAGCCACATTCACGGGTCCGCCGCCCGCCCCCGCGCAGCAGCGACCCGGCCCAGGCGAACACCCCCTCGGCGTCGGCGAGGCGGGCGAGCACGAGGACGGCGGCGAGGAACCCGACGGTCGGGCCGAGGCGCACGACCTCGGCGAGCGCGTCGGCCCACGCCAACAGCCCGGTCCCGACGACGAGGGCCGCGGCCGGGATCGCGGCGGCCGCTTCCGGTGCTCCGCGGGGCCGCCAGACGGCGACGACCAGCACCGCCGCGAGGAGCGCGACGGCGAGCGCGGTCGCCGCGGTCGGGCTCACCCCTTGACGAAGAGGTAGATCGCGACCGCGACGCCGAGGACCACCACGCACCAGCGCAGCACGTTGTCCGGCATCTTCTGGGCGACGGCCATCCCGAGGTAACCACCGACCAGGGTCGACGGGGCGAGCAGCAGCACCGCGAACCAGTCGACCGGCGCGAAGATCGCGAAGATCACCACGGTCACCGTCGCGACCGCCAGCGAGAGCAGCACCTTCACCGCGTTGAGCCGGCGCATCGATTCGGCGCACATCAGGGAGAGCACCGCGATGAGCACGACGCCGAGCGCTCCGCCGAAGTACCCGCCGTAGACCGCGGCGACGAAGGTGACGACGGCGAGCGCGACGGGCCGCTCCCGACCCTCCCACTCGCCGTCGCGAGAGGTCCAGCGTTTGATCCAGGGCTGGGCGCCGAGGGTGAGGCTGGCGAGCAGGACCAGCACCGGCACGACCGCGTTGAACACCGACTGCGGGAGCACGAGCAACAGTCCGCACCCCACCGCGGACCCGACGGCCGCGGGGATCGTCGTGAGCGCGATGCGCCGGCGCTGACCGGCGAGGTCCTTCCGCGCGCTCACCGTCGAGCCGGCGTACCCCGGCCACTGGGCGACGGAGTTGGTGACGTTGGCGGGCAGCGGCGGGAGTCCGGTCGCGAGGAGCACCGGGAAGACGATGAGCGAGCCCCCGCCGGCCACCGCGTTCACCGCGCCCGCGAGGAGCCCGAGCACGACGAGCAGGACGATCTGGAGCGCGCCCGGGTGCGTCACGGCTCGGCACGCTAGTCCGGCCGGTGGCGCGGTGCCTGTCAGCTCGGCGCTGACGGGAGCGAGCGGCCCCGTCGCGCGCACAGAAGCAGCGAGAGCGCCGTTCGCTCCCGGGGATGGGCGGTCCTCGGGCGGAGCGGGCCCGGGGGCTAGCATCGGTCACGCGGAGGAGTCGGCCGGGCGGCCGCGTCGGGCCCCACGAGGGCTCGTCGAGGAAAGTCCGGACTCCACAGGGCAGGGTGGTTGCCAACAGCAACCCGGGGTGACCCGCGGGACAGTGCCACAGAGAACAGACCGCCACCGGGCTCGAGCTTCTGGTTCGGGTCAGGTGGTGAGGGTGAAACGGTGGTGTAAGAGACCACCAGCGTCCTGGGTGACCAGGACGGCTCGGTAAACCCCACCCGGAGCAAGGTCAAGAAGGCGGGCTGCGGCCCGCTGCGCAGGTCGTTCGAGGACTGCCCGTCCGAGATCTGCGGGTAGACCGCTGGAGCCCGTCGGCGACGACGGGCCGAGATGGATGGTCGCCACCCACGGACCCGCGAGGGGCCGTGGGGACAGGATCCGGCTTACAGGCCGACTCCTCCGCCCACACCCTCTGACCTGCCCCGACGCGACCCCAACAGCACCTGTTCTGCCGGCCGCGGTGAAAAGACAGAAGAACCTCCACCGTAGGGCTCCGGGGTTGTTGGCAGCGCATGGTTGAGAACCTGCATCGTCATCGCCCTGTCCCCTCCTACCGCAGCGACACGATCCCACCCCTCGGATCTCTAAGCCCTCACCTGCACTCTCGAATGGGATAGAGCCACATATCGCGGAGAGGGGCGGCCGACCTCGACGGGCGCGGTGCATCGTGGCGACGGCCAGCAACACCCTCTACGCGATCTGTCGTCCGACCCGGACGGTGAGGTGGCCCTGATTCAGCAGGCTCTCGGTGCGCAGGGGCCTCGATCGACCGGCGACCCCGGTGAGCCGGGCGGCCCGGCCCCGGTGCTCACCCGCCGCTCCGGGAACCCCCTCCGCTGCCGCTGCCGCTATCGGCTGGCCGGCCGCTGCCCGGTCCGACCGCGTTCGGGGTGTTCGATTCCGGGAGCACGACGAGCTCGCCGACCGAGAGGCCCGAGGTCACCTGGGTGGTGGTGTCCGAGCTCAGGCCGGTGCCGATGGTGCGCGGCGCGGTGGTGCCGTCGGGGGCGAGGACGGTGACGGTGGCCTGCCCGGAGTTCGGTCCGCCCAGCGGTGTGACGGCCACCGATGGCAGGAAGTTGACGTTGTTCGCCTGCCGCGTCGTGATCGCCACGCTGGCCGACATTCCGGGTCGCAGACCCAGCGGCGGCAAGGTGAGCGTGACCGCGGTCGCGTACTGCACAGTCGGGCCGGAGCCGGGCAGCAGGTTGATCGTCGACACCGCGCCGGGGACCTTCTGGCCGGGCAGGGCATTCACCGAGACCGCGACCGGCTGGCCGCCTCTCACCTGTCCGATGTCGAGCTCGGGGATTTGGGCGAGGACCTGCATCGCGCCCAGGTCCGCGGTCGTCATGACGGCCGGTGCCGTCGGCGCGGCGGTTACCCCCGAGCCCCCACCCGCGGAGGCTGCCCCGCCGGAGCCTCCCGAGGCCCCGGAGGCACCCGACGGCGAGGCCGCCCCCGGCGAGCCGGCGCCCGAGGCGGCCTGCCCCGACCCGGCGCCGCTGTTGACCGCGGAGCCGTCGGGGAGCCGGCCCCCGGCGGGGTTGCCGGTCGCGGTGGAGCTCACGACGATGCCCTGCGGCCCGGCGGCCTGACCGACCAGCCCGTCGAGGCTCACCACTGTGCCGGCCTGTGGGGCGATCAGGTCGAGGTTCTCGGTGGCCTGCCTGGCCTGCACCTGGGCGGCCTTGGCCTGGGCGAGGGTTGCCTCGGCCGCCTTGACCTGCGCCTCGCCCGGGTCAGCTGACGTGGCAGCGGTTCCCGTCGACGCGCCGGTAGCGGTGCTGCCCGTCGCGGCGGTGCTCGCTGTTGGGGTCGGGGTCCGGGCCGGGGTCGGGCTCGGGCTCGGGCTCGGGCTCGGGCTCGGGGTCCGGCTTGGGCTCGGGGTCCGGCTTGGGCTCGGGGTCCGGCTTGGGCTCGGGGTCC
>JAICLN010000178.1 GCA_025925615.1 Actinomycetospora sp.
CCCGAGCGCGTCGGCCATCGAGCCCCGGCCGCGCGACACGTCGTGGCCGTTCATCGCCGCGGTCAGGGCGACATAGGACCCGGCGTCGAACCGGTGGACGAGCTTCTCGGCGTGGTGGTCGAGGTAGGACTCCACCGCGAACCGGCCCGGCGCGGTCGCGTCGTAGGGATCCTCCCCCGGCTGCGGCCGCCGGCCGAAGCGGGTGTCCAGCTCGTCGGCCGTGCGGTACGTGGTGTGGGCGATCCGGCGCGCGACGCCCAGCCCGATGTGCGGACCCTCGCCCCGCGGCCGGTCATGGTAGTCCCCGCCGCACCAGTGCGGGTCCTCGCGGATGGCCGCGAGCTGGGGCGACGCCCACGCGATCTGGTCGGCGGACGCCGAGGCGCAGCAGGCCAGCAGGAGCAGGCGCTCCACCCGCTCGGGGTGGGTCACCCCCCACTCGACGGCGCGCATCCCGCCCATCGACCCGCCGAGCACCGCGGCCCAGCGCCCTATCCCCAGCTGGTCTGCGAGCCGGACCTCGAGGGCGACCTGATCGCGGACGCTGGTGGCGGGGAACCGCGAGCCCCACGGCTTGCCGTCGGGAGCCGGCGACGCGGGGCCCGTCGTGCCCTGGCAGCCGCCGAGGACGTTCGGGGCGACCACGAACCACTGCTCGGTGTCGATCGCGAGCCCGGGCCCGACCACCGCGCCCCACCAGCCCGGGGTGGGGTGGCCCAGCCCGGCCGGGCCGGTGACGTGGCTGTCGCCGGTCAGCGCGTGCAGGACCAGCACAGCGTTGTCGCCGCGGAACTCCCCCCACGTCTCGTACGCGACGACGACGTCGGGCAGCGCCGACCCGCTCTCGAGCGGCAGCGGGTCGGGGAGGGTGATGAAGCGGCGGCCCCCGACCGGGTCCCCCTCCCGCCACGCTCCGGTGGCGGGAGGGAGGACCGGGACGGTGTCGGAGGGCGGCGGGCCCCCCGGGGAGCCCGCCGCCCGTCCACCGGGCAGCAGGTGCGTCACGCGCCCGACGTGGCTGACTTGGCCGCGGTGAAGCCGGCCTCGAGGTCCGCCTTGAGGTCCTCGACGTTCTCGATCCCGACGGCGAGGCGCACCAGGCCCGGGGTCACGCCACTGGACTCCTGCTCGTTCTCCGAGAGCTGGCTGTGCGTGGTCGACGCCGGGTGGGCGATGAGGCTGCGCACGTCGCCGATGTTGACCAGCTGCGAGTGCAGGCTGGTGCCGTCGACGAAGGCGCGGCCGGCGTCCACGCCACCGCGCAGGTCGAACGAGACGATCGCACCGACGCCCTGGGGCAGGTACTTCTTGCCGGCCTCGTACCACGGGCTCGACGGGAGCCCGGCGTAGTAGACCTTCTCCACCTCGTCACGGGCCTCGAGCCACTCCGCGAGCGCCTGGGCGTTCTGCACGTGGCGGTCGAGGCGCAGCGACAGCGTCTCGATGCCCTGGATGATGAGGAAGGAGTTGAACGGGGCGATCGCCGCGCCCGTGTCGCGCAGCACCTGGACGCGCAGCTTGGCCGCGTACGCGCCCGGGCCGAGGGCCTCCCAGTACTTGAGGCCGTGGTAGCTCGGGTCCGGCTCGGTGAAGCCGGGGAAGCGGTCGCCGTGGGCGCCGAAGTCGAACGTCCCGCCGTCGACGACGAGGCCGGCGATCGTCGTGCCGTGCCCACCGAGGTACTTGGTGGCCGAGTGGACGACGATGTCGGCGCCGTGCTCGATGGGGCGGAGCAGGTAGGGCGTCGGGACGGTGTTGTCCACGATGAACGGCACGCCGGCCTCGTGGGCGACCCCGGCGACCCCGGCCACGTCGAGGACGTTCGAGCCCGGGTTCGCGATCGTCTCGGCGAAGAACAGCTTGGTGTTCGGCCGGACGGCGTTGCGCCACTGCTCGAGGTCGTCCTGGTCCTCGACGAACGTGACCTCGATACCCAGCTTCGGCAGCGTGTAGTGGAAGAGGTTGTACGTGCCGCCGTAGAGGCTCGGGCTGGAGACGAAGTGGTCACCGGAGTTCGCGATGTTGAGGATCGCCGCCGTGGTGGCCGCCGACCCCGACGCGAACGCGAGCGCCGCGACCCCGCCCTCGAGCGCCGCGACGCGCTGCTCGAGCACGTCCTGCGTCGGGTTCATGATCCGGGTGTAGATGTTGCCCGGCTCGGCGAGGCTGAACAGGTCGGCGCCGTGCTGGGTGTCGCGGAAGACGTAGGACGTCGTCTGGTAGATCGGCGTGGCCCGCGCCCCGGTGCTCGGGTCGGGCGCCGCACCGGAGTGGATCTGCTTGGTCTCGAACGACCAGTTGGCCTCGGGGCTGCTCATGCTCTGTCGACTCCTGTCGTGAGGGGTGTTCGGGGATCAGCGGACGGCTCACGCGCTCCGACGACAGAACTCGTCGAAGGCGTCGATGCGGCGACTGGGCCAGAACTCGTCACGGACGGACTCGAGCACGGCGGTGTGGAGCACGCCAGACACCCTAAGGGGTCAGTCCACCGGACGTACCGCTCTCGCACCCCCTGACAGGGCGAGCAATTCGTCACGGGCCGACGGCGAGGCGGGCGCGACGGCGGGGTGCAGGATCCCGACGGTGCGCCAGAGCTCCGCGCGGGGTGCGAGCCCGACCAGCACGGCCGCCGCGAGGGCCTCGTCGAGGGGGCTGGGGGTGGCGGCCGCGGCGGCCAGCGCCTCGGCGCCGAGGGTGCGCGCCACGACGAGCTGCCAGAGGTACTCCTCGGTCGAGCAGTCCCCGAACGAGCAGTGCACCGGTGCCTCGAGGTCGGTGACGGCGCCCGCTGCTGTTTGGGCCGCGGCGGCGAGCCGGCCGAACGCGGCCGCGGGGTCGGCGCCGAGCAGGTCGCCGTCGAAGGCGTCGAGCCCGACGTCGGCCATGGTCCGGCGGGCGAGCAGCGCCGGGACCCACGCCTCGTCGCGGGCGAGGTGGGCGACGGCGTCCCTCACGCGGCGGTCGACCGGGTCGGTGGCGAACACCGGCGGCAGGATCGCCAACCAGACGTCGCCGAGGCCGGCCAGGACCCCGGTGATGGTGCGGTCGGCCCGGACGAAGGTCTCGACGAGGTCCATGGCGGTCAGGGTGAGGGGAGAGGCGGTCAACTCCGGTCCTCATCGGTCGTCGTCATGCCTCACGGGGCCACAGCGTCGCCGCGCCACAGCGTCGCGTGCCCACAGCGTCGCGCGCCCACAGCGTCGCGCGCCCACAGCCTCGGCCCGGACCTGCGCGCGACGCACACACTCTGGCTCGATGGACGTCGGACTCCGTGCAGACCTGCGCGTGGCACACACCCCACCGGACCCGGCCCACCGTGGTGGTGCCGCGTCCCAGGAACGCGGGGATGTGTGCGCGCCGCGCAGGTCCCCTCAGGACTCAACGCCTCGACCCCTCGGACTGTGCGCGGGACGCGCAGGTCCTCGTCGGGCCCCACGCCTCGACCCTCGGACTGTGCGCGGGACGCGCAGATCCTCGCCGGGCTCCGGCTCGACCGCCACGCTGCCCGCGGGCGGGGAGGACCGTGCGGGGAGGTCGCCGAGGCTCAGGTACCCGGGCCCCCCGACACGACCTCGGCGAGGCGGCCGTAGGGCAGGTCGTCGGCCGAGGCGAGCGCCGACCAGTCGCCGGACCCCGCGACCGCGCCGAGCACCCCGGCCGCGTGGGCCAGCGCGGCGCGGTAGAGCGACGAGCCGAAGCTGATCCGGCGGACTCCGGCGGCCGCGAGCTCCTCCGGGGCCGGACCGATCCCGGACGAGGCGAGGAGGTTCACCGGGGTGCCCCAGCCCCCGACGACCGCGTCGAGGTCCGCGGACCCCCCGGTCGAGGGCACGAACCCGGGGATGAACAGGCAGGTCGCCCCGGCCCGGCGATAGGCCTCGAGCCGTTCCCGGGCGAGGCCCGGCCGATCGGCGGGGTCGCCGACCCCGTTCCAGACCACGTCCGTCCGCGCGTTGAGCACGACGTCGGGCTCCCGCCGCGCGATCTCCTCCGCGCACGCGGCGACGATCTCGGTCTGCCGGCGGGTGTCTCGCAGACGTCCGGTCGCGGGATCGGTGTCCTCGAGGTTGATCCCCGCCGCACCGAGCTCGATCGCCTCCCCGACCACGTCCGCGACGATCTCCGGGGCGTCGCCGAACCCGGCCTCGAGGTCGACGTTGACCGGGGTCGCGCCGGCCGCCTCGATGATCGACGCGGCTGCGGCGAGCGCGCGGGAGCGCCCGATGCGCTCGCCGTCCCCCAGGCCCTGCGCGGCCGCCGCCGCGGCGCTCGAGGTCCCGATCGCCGGGGCCTGTCCGGCGAACAGCCGGGCGCTGGCCGCGTCCCAGGCGTTCGGCATGAGGAAGAGGTCGTCGTGCAGGCGCCGGAACCGCGTGGCGCGCGCTCCCCTGGTGTCGTCGGTCATGTCCGGTCTCCTCCCGGAGAGGTGCGGGCTCAGGCGGCCGCGAAGCCGAAGTGCTGCTCGAACGCCTCGGCGCCCTCGTCGGTGATGGCCACGCTGCGGGTGGTGTCGCGGCGGCGGACCCACCCGCGCTCGAGGAACAGGTCGAGCACCGAGCGCCCGAGACGTCCACCCAAATGGTGCCGCTGCTCGCTCCAGTCGACGCAGTAGCGCACCAGCCGCCGTTTCCCGGGACGGAGGTCGACGCCGAGGGCGCCGAGGAACGCCCAGCCGGGCTCGGTGACCTCGTAGTCGAGGTCGCGGCCGTACCCGGTCGGGGTGTCCTCGACCGCCTGCTCCGGGTCGTACCGCCCGTCGCCGCCGGTGAGGTGCCCCTTCTCGATCATGCTGCTCATCACCGCGACGCCGAGGCGCCCGGCGAGGTGGTCGTAGCAGGTGCGGGCGGTGCGCAGCTGGGCGGCGCGGTTCCCCTCCCGCAGCGATCGGACCGGCCGGGTGGGCCCGAGGCGCATCATCACCTCGAGCAGGTCACCGACCTGCGGACCGGCGAGCCGGTAGTAGCGGTGCCTGCCGTGCTGGTCCACCCGCACGAGCCCGGCCTCGGCGAGCTTGCCGAGGTGGCTGCTCGCCGTCGGGCGCGAGACGCCGGCCTCGTCGGCGAGGACGCTCGCGGGCAGCGCGCGCCCGTCGTCGAGGGCGAGCAGGATGCGGCAGCGCGCGCGGTCGGCCAGCAGGCTCCCCACCGCCGCGAGCTCCACGTCCCCGCGTCGCACCTCGGTCACTGTGTCCTCCGTCCGCTGGCGGCGAGCACCCACGGTAGGACGAGGTCGGTTCGACGTGCGTCGAACCGTCCGGTCACCGGGTAGGCACGGCGCATGGCCGCCCCGGACGAGACCACCCAGGACACCGCCCTGCCCGAGGGCGCCACGAAGGACTGGCTCGACGCGCAGTACGACGCGCGCGCCCAGGTCGAGGACCCCGACGCGATCATCGCGGGCTGGCAGGACGAGAGCCGGATGGTCCGCGCGGGACTCCCGCCCGTCGAGGTCCGCTACGGCGAGCACCCGCGGCAGGCGGTCGACGTCTTCCGCGGAGCCGACGCCCCACGACCGGCACCGCTCGTGGTGTTCGTGCACGGCGGCTACTGGCAGGCCCTCGACAAGGAGACCTTCGGGTTCCTCGCGGCGCCGTTCGTGGAGCAGGGCCTGGTGTTCGCCGACGTCGACTACCGCCTCGCCCCCGAGGTCGCGATCACCGACATCGTCGCCGACGTCCGGGCGGCGGTCGCCGAACTCGCTCGTCGGGCGGACGATCTCGGCGCGGACGCGCGGACGATCACCGTCATCGGGCACTCGGCGGGCGGCCACCTCGTCGCGATGCTCATGGCGACCGACTGGTCGGACCACGGACTCCCGTCCGACACCGTCGGTCCGGGGCTCGGCATCAGCGGGCTCTACGACCTCGAGCCCGTCCGCCGCTCGTACGTCAACGACGAGGTCGGGATGATTCCGGCGCTCGCCCACGACGCGAGCCCGGTGCACGCCGCCCCGACGGCCGCGGGCCCGCTGCTGCTGACCTGCGGGGGCGACGAGCCCGGCGAGTTCGACCGCCAGCAGCGCCTGCTCGCCCGGGCCTGGTCCGCGCTGCCGGTCACGATCCTGGACCAGCCCGACGGCAGCCACTTCGACGCCTGCGACCGCCTCGCGCGCCCGGGCCCGTTGCGCGACGCCGCGCTCGCGCTGGTGCGGGAGCGGACGACACGCTGAGGGACCGCGAGCGGACGAGCATGATCACGTCTTCGGCGGCGACACGCCCAAGCGACGCCGGGACGCGCCGCCGAACTCGCGATCTCCGCTCGGGACCGGTCAGCCCGCGGCCACCTCGGCCGGCGCCACGTCGAGCTGCACGGCGTCCCCGACCGCGATCGTCCCCGAGGTCAGCACCCGGCAGATCGCTCCCCCGCGGTCGTGCATCGCCCGCGCCGCGCCCGGTCCGACGGAGGTCTCCATGACGCGGCACGGGGCGGCCTTGCGCACGACCTCCAGCTCGACGTCGCCGATCACCAGCCGCGCACCCGGCGTCGTCGGGACCCGGCCGTGATCGAGCGTGACGTTGCGCCGGGTCGCCGATGCGGAAACCGAAGCGCCCCACGCCGCGCCGGCCTCGACGAGCTCCTCCAGCGACTGGACGGACACGTGACGGTGCCGGGTGCCGAAGTAGCGGTCGCCGACGAGGCCGCGCCCGGCCTCGGCCTCGACGTGGTCCACGGCCACCATCGGCGCCTTCCGCACCGGCGCCACGTGCAGGGCGGCGACCCTGGCCGGGGCGAGCGGAGCGACGGGGGACGGCTCGAGCACGGGCTCCACCGTACGAGCGCGCCGACCCGGCCCCCGAACGAGCGGCACTCTCGCTCACGGAGAAGCAGCGAACGCGCCGTTCGCTCGGTGGAGGCACCCACTCTTGACAGGCTGCCAACAACTGGCGCACCGTCGTCGGCATGGCGGACGAGCGCACCGATCACGACGTCGTGGTGATCGGCTCGGGGTTCGGGGGCGGGGTGGCCGCGCTGCGGGCCGCCGAGAAGGGCTATCGGGTCGCGGTGCTCGAGGCCGGCCGCCGGTTCGCCGACCACGAGTTCGCGCGCACCTCGTGGCACCTGCGCGACTTCCTCTGGGCGCCACGTCTCGGATGTCACGGCATCTTCCGCATCGACCCGCTGCGCCACGTGCTCGTGCTGTCCGGGGCCGGGGTCGGCGGCGGGTCGCTGGTCTACGCGAACACCCTCTACCAGCCGCCGGCCCGCGTGTTCGCCGACGGGAGCTGGCCCGCCGTCGCCGACTGGCACGACGAGCTCGCCCCGCACTACGACCAGGCCTCGCGCATGCTCGGCGTCACCACCTACCCCCGCACCTCCGCCGCGGACGCGGTGATGCGCGACGTCGCGGACGAGCTCGGCGTCGGGCACACCTACCGTCGCGCCGACGTCGGCGTCCTCTTCGGCTCCGAGCCCGACGTCGAGGTGGCCGACCCGTACTTCGGCGGCGCCGGCCCGGCCCGCCGCACCTGCCGGCACTGCGGCGAGTGCATGACCGGCTGCCGGCACAACGCGAAGAACACGGTCGCGAAGAACTACCTGCACCTCGCCGAGGCCGCCGGCGCCGTCGTGCACCCGCTCACCACGGTCACCGCCATCCGCCCGCGCCACGGCGACCAGACCGGCGCCTCCGGCTACGACGTCGAGGTCCGCGAGACGCCGCGCCCGGGCCGGAGGTCCCGACGACGGCTGCTGAGCGCGCAGCAGGTCGTCGTCGCGGCCTCGGCGCTGGGCACCCAGCGGCTGCTGAACCGGCAGCGGGCGCACCTCCCCCGCATCTCGGACCGGCTCGGGCACCGGGTGCGCACCAACTCCGAGGCCATCCTCGCGGCCCGGACCCCCGACCCCGCCGCCGATTTCACCGACGGCGTCTCCATCACCTCCTCGATCCACGTCGACGAGAACACCCACGTCGAGCCGGTCCGCTACGGGCACGGCTCGAACCTGCTGGCGCTGATGTCGGCGATGCTCATCGACGGCACGCCGGACGCGGACGACCCGACGATCGGCCGGCACGGGCCGGGACTGCGGCGCGTCCTCTCCGCCGTCCTGCGCCGTCGTCGGGAGCTGGCGCTGATCCACCGCCCGAAGCACTGGTCCGAGCAGTCGATCGTGCTGCTGGTGATGCAGACGCTGAACAACTCGCTGACGCTGCACCCGCGCCGCTTCCTGCCCGGGCTGGCCAGCAGGCCCACCGACGGCGAGGGCAACCCGCCGTGGATCCCGGCCGGGCACGAGGTCGCCCGCCGGGTCGCGCGACGGATTCGCGGCGTACCGGTCGGCGCCGCGTCGAGCCTCGCGAACATCCCGGTCACCGGGCACTTCCTCGGCGGCGCGGTCCTCGGCACGACCCCCGACGACGGCGTCGTCGACCCCTACCACCGCCTGCACGGCCACCCGGGCATCCACGTGATGGACGGCTCGACGGTGCCGTCGAACCTCGGCGTGAATCCCTCCCTGACGATCACCGCGCTCGCCGAGCGGGCGATGTCGCTCTGGCCGAACGCCGGTGACGCCGATCCCCGCCCCGCGCCCGGCGAGCCCTACTGCCGCGTCGACCCGGTCGCGCCCCGGCGGCCCGCCGTCCCGGTCGACGCCCC
>JAICLN010000081.1 GCA_025925615.1 Actinomycetospora sp.
ACCGGGACGCCCGCCCGACGGCCCCGCGGCCGGGGGCGGCCCGGCCGGGGCGCGGCCGGCGGGCACGAGGCCCTCGCGCGGCGCGGGCCCGCCCTGGGCCGGGACGGCACCGGACGGCGGCGTCCGCGGGACCCGGGAGCTCGGGCCCCCCGGCTGCGACTCCGCGGGCACCGGGGCGGGGGTCGGGATCGACGGACCCGACCGGCGGCGGCTGCGCACCCGACGCTCCCGACGGGACTCGGAGACGACGCCCGCCCCGGTGCGCGCGATGAGGGCGCGGCGCGTCTGGGCCGTCGTCGGGCCGCGGAGCCGGCTCGCCACCATCGCGATGGCGAAGGCGATGCCGTTCACGCTGCCGAGGGTCAGCATGGCGACCTCGAGCACCTGCTCGCCGGTGATCGCGTCGCCCGAGTCGACCCGCTCGAGCTGGCCGCCGTATGGCTGCGGGCCGACCGGGTCGGTCTGGGCGGACGCCGAGCCGCCGCCGAGCAGGACCACGAGCAGCGCCGTCGCGATCGCGAGGACGGCGGTGATGCCGAGCCCGGTCACGACCGGCCGCATCCCCCATCGGCTCCGCGGGCCCTCCCCGCTCGCCGCCACCGCGCCGTGACCGACCATGACCCCGCCTCTCCCCGACCGCCGAACTTGCCCCTGGAATCGCGCGACCGTGAGGCCGTCGTTACCGAATCTGGACCTCGTGCTCTCCTGAGAACCAGATCGTGACCTGACCGTGATGTCCAGCTCGATCGGCGGGCGAGCGGTACGCCCGGGGTGTCGAACCGGGTGCTCCGGACGGGGTCTGGTTAGGTGATCGCGGCCGCGTGGGGACGGCACGGACGGAAGGTGGACATCGTGGGCGACTACAAGACCGTGGCCGTCGGGACCGACGGCTCGTCGTCGGCTCGGAAGGCGGTCGTGCGGGCCGCCGAAGTGGCCGCCGACTCCGGCGCGCGCTTGAAGATCATCTGTGCGTACGAGACCCGGGACGCCACCGCCGATCGCAGCCAGGCCGAGGCGGAGCGGGCGCTCGGCGACGAGGCGTACAAGATCATCGGGGCGAGCCCGGCCGAGGAGACCCTGCGCGCGGCGCGCGACGAGGCGATGCGCACCGGCCTGGACCAGGTCGACACCGTCGCGGTCCACGGCGACCCGACCGACGCGATCATCGAGAAGTCCGAGCTCTACAAGGCCGACCTCGTCGTGGTCGGCAACAAGGGGCTCGCGGGCTTCGCCGGCCGGCTGCTCGGCTCCGTCCCCCAGGCGGTCTCCCGCCGGTCCAAGGCCGACGTCCTGATCGTCCACACGGTGTAGTCGCACCACGGTGCTGCTGCGTGCGCGGAACGCAGCCCGACGTGCTTGATCAAGAGCACACTGGGCACGCTGTCAGCGATCTGATCAAGTCTCACGTACTCGTGATCAACGCTGCCGGCTGAGCGGCCCCCGCGACCAGGGGCACACCACGCAGGCCCAGGGCGATCAGATCAAGCCTCACGTACTCGTGATCAACCGCGTCCGGCCGAGTGGACGTCCACGGCTCCCGCGACAGCCCTCAAGGTCCACTCGACCGCCTCCGTGGCCGACCACCGGCTCGAGTGCCGATCGCCCCCCGGCTGCCGCGACCAGGGGCACACCACGCAAGCCCAGGGCGATCTGATCAAGCCTCACGTGCTCGTGATCATGCAACGACCGGGCCGGCGAGGGCCCGGGCGCTCAGCGGGTGGGGACGTCGCAGGCCGGGGCGTCCGGGTGCTGCGAGACCAGGTCCGCCAGCCGCATCGAGGCGACCTCCACGGCCAGGGCGTGCTCCAGGCAGCGTCGCACCGCGCGGTCCCGCGGCCGGGCCCGCGCCTCGGCCAGCCGCCGCGCGAGGCGCTCCGACCCGGTGAGCATCGGCGTGATCGTCAGGCGCGCGCGCCCGAGGTCGACCCGGCACCGACCGGCGACCGAGTCCCCCTCACCGACCACGCGGACGTCGCAGTCGAGGTCCCCGGTGCGCTCGCCGGCCCCCTCGCGCCCGACCGCGGCGCGGAACACGGCGTTCGTCACGCGGTCGGCCGGAGCGGCGACGAGCTGGTCGAGCACCGCGCGGCCGCCGCGGGCAGCGAGCACCGCGTCGAGCGCGCGCACGTCGAACGTCAGCCGCCGCACGCGGAAGTCGCCGGGCCGCGCCTCGGCGAGCAGCTCCTCCACGGTGTCCGCGCACGGACCACCGGGACGCGCGGCGAGGTGCACCGAGGCGACGGCGGGCCCCCGGTCGTTGCGCGGATCGATGCCCCGCACCGAGACCTCGGGCGCGTGGTCCTCGCCCTCGACGCCGCAGCCGTGCTCCAGGAACTCGACGGCCGGGAGGATGTCCGGCGCGGGGACCCGCCGCGGGGAGGGCACCGACGCCAGGGACTCCTGACCGAAGCGTCGGGGCGCGAGGACGGCGAGCGGATTGCGCATGGACCACCGAGACCTAGACGTGAGCAGGGTCACCCCAGTGTGCCAGAGTGAGCCTGATCATGTGAATCGGTCCGGAGCCGCCCCGGCCCGGTTCAGCCGGTCGCCGGCGTCACCGCGACCCCGCCGAGCAGGCCGCTCCCGGTGCCCACGCCGAGGTAGGCGTCGACGACGACGGGGGCCGCTCCCGGCGCCGCGTTGCGGTCCCGGCCGGTGCGGGCGTCGACCACGACGGGTCCGTTGACCGTGGTGCCGTACACCGAGCCGTGCCACGCGGTGCTCACCTGCGGCGGGACCCGCCCGCCCGCCGGCAGGGACCACAGGAGCTGCGCGGACACGGCGTCGAGCGCGAAGGTCCGGTTCGGGCCGGAGCAGACCGTCACCGTCGCCTCGTCCCACACGCACCGGGGTGCCGACGACGCCGTGCCGAGGTCGATCCCGGGGCGCTCGACCCCGTCGGCGCCGAGCACGGAGAGGAAGGCGCGGGCGTTGCCGGCCCGGCGCCCACCGACCGTGACCGACGACGGCCCGGCGCGGGTGACCGTGAGGGCGGTCGAGCCGGCGTCGGCCTCGAAGCGGCGGGACCCGGTCAGCACGTCGAGCCCGACCACCGAGGACGGCGAGTACCCCGACCCGCCGCCCGCCGGCACCGCGGCGCCGACCACCGTCGCGCCGTGGGACCCGGCGGCGACCACGCCGCCCGGCAACGGCTCCCCGTCGGGAGCCCGGCCGTCGAGCACCGCCCCGGCCGCGACCCCGTCGGCCACCCAGAGGACGCGGCGCGTGTCGAGGTCGACCGCGAGCGAGGCGCGGTGGGTGCTGGTCGTGGCGCTCAGCACGGCGACGCGGTGACCGTCGCCGGCCGCCGCGACCCCCGTGACCGCGGTGCGCACCGACCGCGGGCTCTCGGTCCAGGGCAGCGGGGCGGCGGCGGTCCACGCCACGGCCGGGACGCCGGTGGTGGTCCGGGTGACGGCGAGCAGTTCCAGCGCGAGGCCCGGCGGCGTCGTCCCCGAACCGGGCACCGTGCTCGCCGACCCGGCCAGGACGAGCCCGACGCCGGGGACGGGCCGCGGGGCCCCGGACACCCAGCGCCCGGGAGGCAGCGGGACCGGCGTCGTCGACGCCGAGGAGTCGGCGCGCGCGAGCCCGCCGGAGTCGGCGAGCCAGATCGTGGTGCCGTCCAGCGCGACCGGCAGTTCGGGCGCGCTCCCGTAGGCGCCCGTCAGCGTGCTCGAGGTGCCGCGCAGCAGGGTCCCCGACGGCGGGCCGAACGCCGTCGGCGGATCGTGCGCCGGCGGCGGCGCGAGGGCGTCACCGGGCCCGGAGCAGGCCGAGCAGGCGACGACGAGCGCCACCACCAGGCCCAGGAGTCCGAGCGCGCGTCCCGGGAGGCAGGGCCGAGCCGGGCCCGATCCCGGGGAAGCGCTCGCCACCGCAGCAGCGTCGCACCCCGGAGCCCACCCCGGGCGGGTGACCCCACGCGGGCCGGGGGCGCCCTACCCGGACGGGATCAGTGGTCGACGATCTCGGAGCGTCGGGCGGGCTCGGAGACGAGGTCGGGCGCGGTGCGCGGGTCGATGACCGGGAGCGGGCCGGTGGCCTGGGCGAGCCGGCGCTGCGCGCGCTGCACCCGGGCCGCCATCTCGGCGTCCTCCGCGGCACGCCGCCGCAGGGCCTTGCGCTCCTTGCGGGTCAGCCGCGGCATCGCGGATTCCTGCTTGCCTCGTCCCCACACCGGCACGACGCCCTCGCTCTCGCCCGTCCTCGCAGAGCCCGCCTCGGACCCCCACGGCCGCTTCCCCGATCACGGCCCGGCGAGATTCTGCGCCCGCCGCGCCGAGACCACTCTGTGATCCACCCCATCGTGTCGCAACCGTGACGCAGAGGCGCATTGGTCCGGACGAATCGGGACGAACGGGACGGCGCTCAGCGGCGAATCAGGTCCGACGCGCGTTCCCCGAGCATCAGGGCGGTCGCGGCCGGCCCACGCCGCGGCACCGTCGGGAGCACCGACGTGTCGACCACGCGCAGCCCCGCGACCCCGTGGACCCGCAGCTCCGGGTCGACGACGGCGGTCGGGTCGGACGCCGGGCCGATCCGCGCGCTGCCGCAGAGGTGCGAGGAGGTCGTCAGCGACGCGGCCACCCAGGCATCCAGGTCGGGGTCGGAATCCCGCGGCACCGTCGGGATGGTGATGCCGTCGGAGCGGAGCAGGTCGGCCGCGAAGCGCACCACCGCGCGCATCCGCGCCCGGTCGGTGGGGCTCGCGAGGTAGTGGTGGCGCAGGCGGGGACGCTCGCGGGGGTCGTCGCTGCGCAGGACGGCGTCGCCCCGGCTGTCGGGCTGTCCGAGCGCGCACATCACGTGGCGCGCGCCGCCGGGCGCGAACGGCCGGCAGAAGAGCAGGATCTCGAGGTCCCCGGCCGGGTCGGCGGGCAGGTCGGGGTCCAGCGTCGCCGCGTCCAGGTGGACGGCGGCCTGCGCCGACACCGCCTCGGGGTGCAGCGACTCGTCGTAGGCGAAGCCGAGGAACACCGCGGGGTGGTCGCTCCACCCGTGCCCGACGCCGGGCCGGTCCAGCCGGACCGGGACGCCGGCGGCCCGCAGCTCGTCGGCGGGCCCGACGCCGGAGAGCGCCAGCAGGTGCGGGCTCACGACGGCGCCCGCCGCGAGGACGACCTCCCCCGCGTCGATCCGCTCGCCCGCGAGGGTCTGCACCCCGACGGCGCGGTCGCCGTCGAAGCGCACGCGCGCGACGGGGCAGTCGCCGCGGACGGTGAGGTTGTCCCGGTCGCGGTGGGGCAGCAGGTAGGCCATCGCGGCGTTGATCCGCGTGCCGCGGGAGACGTTGGCCGGCACCAGCCCCACCCCTGGTGGCCCGTCCCCGTTCTTGTCCGGCTCCGCGGGCACCCCGAGCGCGGCGGCGGCCCGGACGAACCGCGTGGTGATGCCGGCGAGCAGCTCACCCGCCGGCCGCTCGACCGGCACCGGCCCGTCGTGGCCGTGCTCCGGGCCGGGGGCGTCGTGGTCGTCCTCGCCGCGGACGTAGGCCGCGAGCGCGTCATCCCAGCGCCAGCCGTACCAGCCCTCGACGTCGGCACGGGTGGCCCGGACGTGGTTGGCGCCGTTGATGGCGCTGGAACCGCCGAGCACCCGGCCGCGCGCCGTCCGGCACCGGTGCGCGTCGGTCAGCTCGGTGGCGAACGACCAGTTGTACGGGTGACCGTCGTCGGCGGCCGCGAGCGAGGTGACGTCGCGCAGTTCCTCGGGGTAGTCGCCGGGTCGCGTCGGTGCCGGTCCGGCCTCGAGCACGAGCACCCGGAGCCCGGGGTCCTCGGAGAGCCGTCCCGCCAGCGCGCAGCCGGCGGAGCCGCCCCCGACGATCACGACGTCGTGCTCCACCCCCGCAGTCTGCGGCCGGACGGGGGTCGCGCGCTCAGCGCGGGGTCGCGGAGAGCCGTGCGCTCGGCCGGGCGTCGGCCCACTGCGCCACCTTGTCCGTGTTCACCGCGAACCACAGGTCCTGACCGGCCTGCTGGTCGAGGTAGACCACCGACTGCGACCCCTCCATCCCCGTACCCGTGGTCGGCACGGTGAGGAAGGCGATGTTCGACGAGCGCAGGTCGCGCAGGCCGAAGACCAGCTCGGCGAGCCCGGTGTTGGTCAGCGAGTCGTCCACCCCGACGTGCTGGGTCACCGAGTTCACGAGGTCGTAGGCGCGGGTCGGGCTGGAGAGCGTCCCTGAGGAGAGCGCCTGCGAGACGAGGGCGCGCAGCGCGTTCTGCTCGCGGCGGACCCGGTCGAAGTCCCCGCCCGGCAGGCTCTTGCGCTCGCGGACGTAGACGAGGGCCTGCGCCCCGTTCAGGTGCTGCGGGCCCGCGGGGACCACGACGCCGTCGCGCTCGGTCGGCGTCCCGACGTTGACGTCGATCCCGCCGGCCGCGTCGGTCATCTGCTGGAAGCCCGCGAAGTCGATGACCGCGAAGTGGTCGATGCGCACCCGGGTGAGCTGCTCGATCGTGGCGATCATCAGCGGCGGCCCGCCGAACGAGAACGCCGCGTTGACCTTGTTCTTCCCGTGCCCGGGGATGTCCACCCAGGAGTCGCGCGGGATGGAGATGACGCTGGCGCTCTGTCCGTCGTCGGCGATCGTGGCGACCATGATGACGTCGCTGCGCTGCGCGCCGAAGACGAAGTCGGGCGCCGTGGCGTCGCTGCCGGTGGTCGGCGCGGTGGACCGCGAGTCGGTCCCGACCAACAGGAACGTCTGGCCGGCCTTGGCCGCGGGCCGGGCGGAGGGGTCGATGCCGGCGAAGACCGAGGGGTAGCGGCCGACCTGGTCGCCGAGGTGGTTGGTCAGCAGGACGATGCCCGCCGCGGCGAGGAGCACGAGGATGAGGACCGCGACGAGCACGTAGAGCAGGCCGCGCAGACCCCGACGGCGGCGGGCGGAGCGCGGCTCCGGCGGCTGGTCGTCGGTCTGCAGCATCTGCTCGACGCTCATCGTGGTGCCCCGCCCCGTCCTGATCCCCCGGCTCCCCGGCGACAGCCGGGTCGTGACGGGCTGTCGTCCGCAACGGGGCTGCCGTTACTCGAATTGACCCGTTCGGCGCAACGTCGTGGACGTCGACCCGAGGTCGACATCCCCCCGTGACCGCCCTATTACTCAGCGTCGATGATTTCCGCGATCAACCATCCCGCAGTCCCGGCCGTTCTCCTACCCTCGACCGGGTGACGACGTCCCGACCGGCCCTGCCGGGCCCCCTGTCGGAGGTCGCGCGGATCCCGGGCGCGGTCGTCCCGGACCCGGACCGCGAGACCCTCGCCCGTGTCCTCGACGGCCTCCGTGACCTGCCGGCGCAGGTCCGTCGCCGACGGGCCCCGGCTCCGGCCGGGGACACCGCCTCCGTCGTGCCGCTCCCGCGCCGCCGCCCGCAGCGGCACGCCCCCGCCTCCGGGTAGTCCCGGCGGTCGGCCCGGGCGGCCCCGCGTGACACGCGGCTGGCACCGACGGCGTCCCGCGGGGACAGTGGGGAGTCCGACCCCGTCCGCGTGGAGGACGCCGTGACCATCCCGCCGTCCGATCCCGGCCGCAGGCCCTCGTCCGGGCTCGACCCGATGCCCGGGCGCCGGCCGCTGCCGCCGGACCTCGGCAGCCCACCCGATGACCTGCCCGCCCACGAGCTGCCCGACGAGCTGCCGGACCCGACCGCGCCCGGCGTCCCCCGGCGCCGCCCGGACGTCCCGACGCCGGGCCGCACGGTGCTCGTCGCCACCGGCCGCGAGGACCGGCGCCACCATGTCGTCGAGGTCGCCTGGGGCGAGGTGGGGGACCCGACGGGGTTGCGGGCGCTCTGCGGGGCCGCCGTCGAGTCTCCGGTGCCGGGTCTGCGGGCCGAGCAGGCCGACTGCCCGACCTGCCGGACGACGAGGCCCGGCGCGTCGCGTCCGCTCGGCTGACGCCCGGCTCAGCCCGCGGAGGGGCTGCCGACCCGCCTGACGAACAGGAGGCGGTCCCCCCGCTCCAGCGCGTCCACCGCCGGGGCGTCGATCTGGTGCACCTGCCCGGCCCGGACCACGCCGAGCACGATCTCGCGCAGGTGCCGCGGGGAGCCGCCCACCTCGGACTCGGCCACGTCGCGCTCGGACAGGCTCATCCCGGCGTCGGGGGTGAGCAGGTCCTCGATGACGGCGACGACGCTCGGGGTGCTGGTGGCCATGCCGAGCAGGCGCCCGGCGGTCTCGGCGGAGACGACGACGGAGTCGGCGCCGGACTGACGCAGCAGGTGCACGTTCTCGGTCTCGCGCACCCCGGCGGTGATCGTGATCCGGGGCGCGAGCTCGCGGGCGGTGAGGGTGACGAGCACCGCGGTGTCGTCCCGGTTGACCGCGACCACCAGCGACGCGGCGTGGACCAGTCCCGCGGTCCGCAGGACCGACGACCGGGTCGCGTCCCCGCGCACCGTCACCAGCCCGAGGGCCGAGGCGGCGTCGAGCCGCCCGCGGTCGGTGTCGACGACGACGATGCGCTCGGGCACGGCGTCGTCGCCGAGCAGGGTGTCGACGGCGGCGGTGCCCTTGGTGCCGAAGCCGACCACCACCACGTGGTCGCGCACGCGGGACCTCCAACGTCGGATGCGGAACGCCTGGCGGGAGCGCTCGGTGAGCAGCTCGACGGTGGTGCCGACCAGCACGATGAGGAAGAGCAGACGCAGCGGCGTGACCGCGATGATCGTCCACAGTCGCGCCGTCTCGGTCACCGGGACGATGTCACCGTAGCCGGTGGTGGAGAGGGAGACCGTCGCGTAGTACAGCGCGTCGATGAGGCCGATCGGTGTCCCGTTCGAGTCGCGGTACGAGTCCCGCTGCACGTAGACGAGCAGCCCCGCCGCGACGAGCGCCCCGAGGGCGACCGACGTCCGCCGGGCCAGGGCCACTACCGGTCCGGTGCGCCGGTCGGGCATCACGACCGCGGCCCCGGCGGCGCCGTCGGGCGGGTGACGCACCGGGTCGTGTCCGCGGGCCGCCGAGCCCCTGGTCCGCTCCACGGCCGGGAGCGTAACGGCGCCCTCGTCCCCCATCGGTGAGACGCACGGCTCCCGCGTTGGAGTGAATATTCAACGACTCATGTCAGGACTCCTGGGTTTTCGACTCACTGCAGGTGACGACCACCCACGACGTCCCCCTTCCGGGCACGGAGGGTGACGTGTCCCGGTCACCGGACGTCGTACCGAGAGGAGTGCCCGTCATGGGAGATCGGTTCGCCTGCCACACCGTGGTGGAGCCCGACTGGATCGACGCCGTCGCGGCGCTGGACGACTGCGACGGCTACGTCGTGCTGATGATCGACCCGCAGACCGCCGAGGTCGACGCGCACGGACCGTTCGGCGGCCCGGACGCCGCCGTGGCCGCCGAGGCGCTCCGGACCTCGCTCGACTCGGAGGATCTCCGCGACGTCGTCGTGCGCATCGTCCGGCTCCACCTGCCCACGAGACCCTGAACGGGCCGCCTGTTAGCCCGAACGGCGTACCGATGCGCCCCGGAGCGGCGTACCCCGTGACTGCGGGGAAACGTTCCCGCGCCGCCGGACGACGTGCTGGGCATGGGTGAGAACCTGCGACACCACCTGCCCCTGCAGGTCGACCGCGACGCCGCGGGCGAGCAGCGCCTCGAGGCGGCCGCGCGGGTGCGCCACCTCGCCGCGGCCCTCGTCCCGGTGCAGCGCTGCGCACCGACCGACCTGCCGCGCCCCCGCTGATCCGGTCCCACCGACCCCACCCGGCCCTTCCGTCCCTGACGTGACGGGGCCCACCGCGATGTCGACCGGACGGGCGGCATCCGCGCTCTGCGGGCCCCGCGTCCTTCCCCACCGCCCCGACGCCGGGTAGAACGGCTGATCGTCTGCCCGGAGCGGCCCGCGCCGTGCCGGGACGACGACGTCGGCAGCAGGGCGGAGGGACGCGGATGACCGCGACGGGGCGGTGGCGCGCGCACCTGGACGGCGCCCGGTGGACGACGTCACGGCCCGGCCGGCGCCCCTCGGGCGGTGACCCGGACGGGGCGGTCGACCTGCCGCGGCTCGCCGACGTCGACCTCGCCGACCTGGGCGTCCACGCCCCGCTGCCGTCCCCCGCCTTCGAGCGCGACGCCGACCACCGCATCGAGGTCGCGGTGGGCGGGGGTGACGCCGTGGTGGTCGTCGTCGGGCCCCGGCTCGGCGGCACCACCCACGCGCTCGCCCGGGCGGCGCGCCTGCTGCTCGGCGACCACCGGGTGGTCCGGCCCGACCCCGCGGCGCTCGCCGGCACCGATCCCCTCGCCGCGCCCGCCGACCCGTCCCTGGTCGCCGCCCTCGCCGACCCGGGAGCGGGCCCCGGCGTCGTGGTCTGGCTCGACGGCGTCGGTCCCGCGCTGCTGGCCGTGCTCCTGCGCGCCCGCCCCCCGGCGGGCGTCCGGGTCCTCGTCACCGCGGACGCGGGCCTGCTCCACCCCGACGTCGTCCCCGGCGAGGCCGGGCCGGGCGTGACCGTCCTGCGCCTGCCCGACGCCCTCACCGAGGACGAGGCCGCCCGGGCCGCGCGGACCGGTCTGACCGTCCCCGCGGGGGCGCGGATCGGCGAGCTCCTGGTCGACCTGTCCGGCGGACGCGCGGCGCTCGTGCCCGGCGTGGCGGGCCCCGGCCGTCCGTGGCGGCTCGGCGAGGGCCGGACCACGGCGACCGCCCGGGCGGCGGTGCTGCGGGCCGCCGTCGACTGGGACCGGCTCGGCGTCCCCCACGCCCTGCCCACCCCGCTGCTCGCCCGCCTCGCCCTCGCCTACGCCCGCGAGCTCGACCCCGACGCCACCGCGGTGCCCGGCGTCGACGACCTCGGCCGGGCCGTCGAGTCCCTCGTCACCGTGCGGCCCCGTCGCGGGGAGGCGCCGGTGCTGCGGCGCCTGCGGCTCGCCGAGGGCGTCCACCACGTGCCGGGCGGCCGGCTCACCGCCGCCGCCGACGCCCTGGGACCAGCGGGCTGGACCCCGCCGCCGCGCCTCGGCGAGGTCGTCGGCGACCTCCTCGACACCGCCGAGGCGCGCGCCCGACGCCGCGCGGTCGGGGTGCTCGCCCTCGAGCGGCGCTTCGACGACCTCGCCGCCCTGCTCCTGCGCCCGCCCCCGGACCGCGCGGCACCCCGGTCGACGACACCGGACGAGCACTACCGCCTCGGGGTGGCCTCGCTGCAGGCCGGCCGGGCTTCGGACGCGCGGCGCTGGTTCGCGGCGGTCCTGGACGGGGTCCCCGACGACGGGTCCCGGCGCGCGCTGCGGGCCCGTGCGGCCTTCTGGCTGGGCCTCGACCGGGACGCCGAGCCCGCCGAGCGCCGGGACCACCTCCAGCTCGTGGTCCGTGACGGCCCGCCCCGCGACGCCTCCGACGCCGGGCTGCTCCTCGCCGGCCTGGAGCGTGACGCCGGCCGGTTCGACGCCCAGCGGGGCTGCCTGCGCGCCGCCCTCGCCTCGGCCCGAGAGGCCCGCGACGGCGTCCGGGAGGCCGAGGCCCGGCTCGACCTCGCCCACCTCGACCGCCACAGCGGTCGGGTCGCGGAGGCCCGGGCCGGCTACGCGCGGGTCCGGGAGCTGGTCGGTGAGGACAGCCCGAGCGCGCTGGCGGCGACGCGGGCGGAGGCGGAGATGGACGAGGCGCAGGAGGCCGAGACCGGGGGCGGGGACGGCGCGGGGCCGAGGACCCTCCCGGTGCCCGAGCAGCGCCACGACGAGTCGGACACCTCCGGGCCGGCCTCGCCGTCGGCACCGCGGTCCGGCGGGCCCCGCGCGTCGCTCTAGCCGGCGGGTCAGGCCCCGACGCGGTGGTCGGCGTCGGTGGCCCGTCGCGGGGCGGGCACCCCGGCCACGCGGGGCGCGGGCAGCGGCGCGAAGAC
>JAICLN010000158.1 GCA_025925615.1 Actinomycetospora sp.
GCCCCGGCGAACGAGAGCCGGATCCAGGTGTGGCCGTCGATCGGGTCGAAGTCGATGCCCGGGGCCACCGCGACCCCGGTCTCGGCGAGGATGCGCTTCCCGAACGCCAGCGTGTCGTCGGTGTGGTGGCCGACGTCGGCGTAGACGTAGAAGGCGCCGTCGGCCGGGGCGAGCTGGGAGATCCCGATCTGCGGCAGCCCCTCGAGCAGCAGCGCGCGGTTCACGGCGTAGCGCTCGACGTGGGAGTCCGCCTCGGCGTAGGAGGCGTCGGTGAACGCGGCGAGCGCGGCGGCCTGGGCCGGGACCGGAGCGCAGACGGTGAAGTTCCCCGAGATCACGTCGACGGCGCGGCGCAGCCGCTCGGGCACCAGCAACCACCCGAGCCGCCACCCGGTCATCGACCAGTACTTCGAGAACGAGGTGACGACGACGGCCTCGTGGCTGGTGTTCCACGCGGTGGCGCTCGACGGGCCCGACGCGTACTCGATCCCGTGGTAGATCTCGTCGCTGATCAGCTGGGTGCCGTGCTCGGCGCACCACCGGCTCAGCGCGGCCAGCTCGGCGGGATCGATGACGGTGCCGGTCGGGTTCGCGGGGCTCGCGACGATCAGACCGGCGGGGGCCTCGTCGAGCTCGTCGAGCATGGCGACGGTGGGCTGGAACCGGCTCTCGGGGCCGGTCGGCAGCTCGACGACGCGGCAGCCGAGGCTCGCGAGGATGTTCCGGTAGCAGGGGTAGCCGGGGCGGGCGAGGACGACGGTGTCGCCCGCGTCGAACGCCGCGAGGAAGCTCAGCAGGAACCCGCCCGAGCCGCCGGTGGTGACGACGACGTCGTCGGCGGTCACCGTGTCGTCGCCGTAGCGGCGGCGGTGGTGCGCGGCGATCGCGGCCCGGAGCTCGGGGATGCCGAGCGTGCCGGAGTAGCCGAGGATCTGCTCCGCGAGCGCGGTGGCGGCGGCGTCGCGGACGTCGATCGGGGCGGCGGTGGACGGCTGGCCCGCCGAGAGGTTGACCAGGTCGCCGTGGGTGCGCTGGCGCTCGGCCGCCGCGGCCCACACGTCCATCACGTGGAACGGCGGGACCTGGGCGCGACTGGCGGGGGTCCTCGTCGGGCGCACGGTCGTCACGCATCCCACCCTGACACAGGGCGCGGACCGCGAGCCGGGTGCGCCGCGACGACGAGGGGCACACGACGCAGCTCCCAGACCGACCCCGCCTGCTTGCTGTGCCTCTCATCGAGACCCAGCCCCCGCCACCGCAACGGCTCACGACCAGGGGCACAACAGGCAGCCCGCGGGGCCGTCCGAACTGCCCCGTGTGCTCCTGATCGAGGTCCAGCAGCCCGCCGCCACGGGCGCCGCCGACGAGGGGCACACGACGCAGCTCCCGCGCCGATCCCGCGTGCGTGCTGTGCCCCTCGTTGAGGTTCACGGAGTGCCCGGCCCGTGCCGACGCAGGTCAGTAGCCGACGTAGCCGTGGCCGTGGGCGAGCGCCTGGACGCCGGGGACCTTCGACACCGAGCCGTACCGCGCGATGGCGTAGCGGACCCCGGCGATAATGTTGTCGACCGGGTCGTGGATGTCCCCGTGGCCGGGGAGGTCGTGGGCGGCGAACGTCGGCCCGATCGTCTGCATGAGACCGACCGACGGCGTGCCCTTCGCGGCGTTGGAGTCCCACCCGTTGGTCGCGTCCGGGTCGCCGCCGGACTCGTGGTCGATGATCGTCGCGATGTCGTCGGGATTCATCTTGTCGACCGGCACGCCGTGCTGGGCGAGGATCGCGGTCGCCTGGCGGATCCAGTCGCCGACCTTCCCGGGGGGCCCGCCGCCGGGTCCCGACGAGGACGCGGCGTCGCCCGACCTGCCGTCGGTGTCACGGGAGCCGGACCCGGCGTCGTCCGACCCGTCGTCGTGGGACGACCCGCCGTGGTGGCCGTCGCCCGACGTGCCGTCCTGCTCGGAGCCGCCCCCGGACCCGTCGTCGTCACCCGACCCGCCGTCGTCGCCCGACCCGCCGTCGTCACCCGCCCCGCCGTCGTCACCGTCGGTGATGCGGGCGTCCTGGACGGGCCCGTCGGCGCCGGCCGTCGGCTGCCGCCGCTCGGCCCACCGCGACGACGCACCGGACCCGGAGGTGCCCGAGTCCGGCGAGCGCAGGCGCGACCAGCCCGTCATCTCCCCGGTCAGCGCGCGCAGCCGGCGCACCGAGGCCGCCACCTCGGACTCCGCCCGGTCCAGCGCCGCCTGGGCGCGCGCGGTCGGCTCGGCGACCACCGCGCGCACCTCGTCCGGGTCCGGCCGACCCGAGACACGCGCCCCGGAGTACGCCGCGTCGAGGGCGTCGGAGACGTGCCCGGCCACCTGGTCGCGCAGCGACTGCAGCGTGTTCCCCAGTCCGGCGAGCTCGCGCTGGGCCGCCCGCGCGGCCTCCCCGGTCGGCGCGCCGGCCCGGGCGAAGTCGGCCGTGTAGCGGGCGAAGGCGTCGGCCCCGGGGCCCTGCCACGTGCGCGCGACGTCGTCCCCGCCGCCGGCGACCGCCCGCATCGAGTCGTCCATCCCGTCGGCCAGCGCCGCGAGCCGCCGCCCGAGCTCACCCACGGCCGCGGCATCGACCCGGTCGACCCGGTCGGCGATCGCGAGCAGCGCCTCGGTGCCCGGCGTGGCCTCCAGCGCGCCCACGACGTCGTAGCCCCATCCCGCCACGGCTCACCGGAGGGCGGCCAGGGCGCCCAGTCCGGCCGACGAGGAGCGCGGGAAGCCGCCGGCGAGCCCGCTCGCCCCGCGCGTCACGGCCCGCACGCCGACGGCACCGGCCGCGTCGGCGTCCTGCATCGAGCGCAGCGTGGCGTCGAGCGCCCGGTCGACCTCGGCCATCCGGGCCCCGCCCGCCGTCAGCTCGCCCTCCAGTGCCGCACGCAGGTCCGCCAGCGCTCCGACCAGCGCACCGCCGGACGCCAGCCCGTCCAAGCCGAGGTCGTCCGCGCCTCTGCCCAGCGCATCGGCGAGCGCCGGGATGCGACGGGCCTGCGTGGCGGCCGCGACGCGGGCCGCCTCGATGGCGGCGGAGCCGTAGACGAGGTCGGGCATGCCGCGAGGGTAGGTCGGAGCCCGGACGCTCGGGGACGGTTCGGCACAACTCGGTCGAGACCGGCCCGACGACGTGGCTTTTTCTGTCACTGGATGCAAGCATTCAGGCGAGCACGCCGATAGGGCTTCGCTGGCATCGAGAAGGCCCTCAGCCCGGGACCGCGATCCGCCCCTCGACCGCGGCCCGGCCGATGTCGGTGCGCGCGTGGCCGGCCGGGAGGTGCACCGCGCCGAGCCGGGCGTACGCGTCGGCGCGGGCGTCGGCGAGCGTCGCCCCCGTCCCGACCACGGACAGCACCCGGCCACCCGCGCTGACCACCGCCCCGTCGTCACGCCGTCGCGTGCCGGCGTGCAGCACCCCGGGACCGTCGGCACCGGTGATGACCTCGCCGGTGCGGACCGCGCCGGGGTAGCCCTCGGCGGCGACGACGACCGTCACCGCGTAGCCGTCCGCCCAGGTCGGAGCGGGTTCGGAGCCCAGCTGACCGGTGGCCGTGGCGAGCAGCAGCGAGGCGAGCGAGGAGCGCAGCAGCGCGAGCACCGCCTGCGTCTCGGGGTCGCCGAACCGGGCGTTGAACTCCACCACCTGCGGGCCCGACGAGGTCAGCGCGAGCCCGGCGTAGAGCAGCCCCGAGAACGGTGTCCCCCGTCGCACCATCTCGGCGGCGACCGGTCGGATGATCCGTGCCACCACGTCGTCCACCAGGGCCGGCGGCGCCCAGGGCAGCGGCGCGTAGGCGCCCATCCCGCCGGTGTTCGGCCCGGCGTCGTCGTCGCCGAGCCGCTTGGCGTCCTGCGCGGGCAGCAGCGGTACGACGTCGGTGCCGTCGACGCAGCAGAACAGCGAGACCTCGGGACCGTCGAGGAACGACTCGACGAGCACCGGGTGCCCGCCCTCGAGCAGGGCCATCGCGTGCGCCCGGGCGTCGTCGCGCTCCGAGGTCACCAGGACACCCTTGCCCGCGGCCAGCCCGTCGTCCTTGACGACCCAGGGCGCCCCGAACTCCTCGATCACCCCGTCCAGCCGTGCGGGGGTGTCGACGATCCGGGACGACGCGGTCGGCACCCCGGCCGCCGCCATGACGTCCTTGGCGAAGGCCTTCGAGCCCTCGATCCGCGCGGCCGCCGCGGTGGGGCCGAAGCAGGGGATGCCGGCCGCGCGCAGCGCGTCGCCGACCCCGGCGACCAGCGGCGCCTCGGGCCCGACGACGACGAGGTCCGCCTTCCAGCGCCGCGCGAGGTCCACGACGGCGGGTCCGGAGGTCGGGTCCGCGAGGCCCGGGTGCTCGGCGAGGCCGGCGGTCCCGGCGTTGCCCGGGGCGGCGGCCAGCGCGGTCACGGCCGGGTCGGCGGCGAGGGCGAGCAGCAGGGCGTGTTCGCGGGCTCCGGACCCGACGACCAGGACGCGCACGGCCGCCGACCCTACGGGGCCGGGCGCGGGGTGCCGCTGCCGCCCGGTCGCGAGGAGCCGATGTTCACCGCGGCGACGCTCGCCCGGGTGGCGGAGGAGGACGCGGCCGGAAAGCATCGGTGACCATGGAGCTCTCCCGCCGCGCCGCGTTCGTGACCGCCGGGGGCCTCGCGGCCGTCACGGCGGCTACCGGACCCGCTCACGCGCCGGGTCCGGGCCGGTCGTCGGTGACGATCGTCGGGCACCGCGGGGCGGCCGGGTACCGCCCCGAGCACACCGTCAGCTCCTACTCGCTCGCCGCCCGGTTCGGGGTGGACGCCGTCGACGTCGACCTCTGCTCCACCCGCGACGGCCACCTCGTCGCCCGCCACGAGCCGGAGATCGGCGGGACCACCGACGTCGCCGCCCACCCGGAGTTCGCGTCGCGGCGCACGACGAAGGTCATCGACTCGACGCCCACCGAGGGCTGGTTCACCGTCGACTTCACCCTCGCCGAGCTCAAGACGCTCCGCGCCGTCGAGCGCATCCCGGCCGTCCGTCCGCACAACGCGCTCTACGACCGCCGCGAGGAGATCCTCACCCTCGACGAGGTCCTCGACACCCTCGACGGCCTCACCCGCGAGCTGGGACGACGCGTCGGTGTCCTGCCCGAGGTCAAGCACTCGACGTTCCACGCCTCGATCGGGCTGCCGGTCGAACCGGGACTCGTCGAGACCCTGCGCCGCCGCGGGCTCGAGTCCGACCCGCACGTGATCATCCAGTCCTTCGAGACCGCGAACCTCACGGCCCTCGAGACCCAGCTCGGGTGCCCCCTGCTGCAGCTGGTCGATGCCGCGGGCGTCGCTCCGGCCGACCTCGTGGCCATCGGCGACCGCCGGACCTTCGACGACCTCGTCACGCCCGCCGGCCTGCGGGAGATCGCCGGGTACGCGACGTGGATCGGCCCGACGAAGGAGCGGGTAGTCTCCCCGGCGGGCGCGCCGACACCCCTGCTCGCGGACGCCCGTGCGGTCGGGCTGAAGACGATGCCCTACACGTTCCGGAACGAGAACGAGTTCCTCCCGGTGGCCCTGCGCCGAGGGGAGCAGCCCGGTCAGCCCCCGCAGGCGGCCCCGCGGTCGACCTACGGCGACGCGCTCGCCGAGTA
This sequence comes from Actinomycetospora sp., assembly GCA_025925615.1. Taxonomy (GTDB): domain Bacteria; phylum Actinomycetota; class Actinomycetes; order Mycobacteriales; family Pseudonocardiaceae; genus Actinomycetospora. Next base: position 5,646 of record JAICLN010000158.1, read on the forward strand.
CGCCCGGTACCGCGCGCTCGGCGTCGAGGGGCTGTTCAGCGACAACGGCGACACGGCGGTGACCGCGTGGACGAGCTGACCGGTCACTTCCGGACCGTCGGGACCCCGTCCTCGGCGAGCACGAGCGGCAGCAGCCGGCGGTCGAGGTAGCACCACCGCCACGCCTCGCCGGGCTCGAACGACTGCATCACCGGGTGCCCCGTCGCGTCGTGGTGGGCCGTGGCGTGCCGGTACGGGCTCGAGTCGCAGCACGCGACGTGCCCGCACGTCATGCACATCCGCAGGTGGGCCCACGCGTCGTAGCCGGCCTCCCGACAGTCCGGGCAGATCAGGCCCGGGGTGTCCGGATCGACGGACGGGGTGGGCTCGGCGGCGTGCTTGGACTCGATGAGGTGTTCACAGGCGCCCACCGCACCATTCTAGGTGACGCCGCGGGCCCCTACCCCGTCGCTGCGCCCGCCCCTGGCCTGGTGATGGTCTCGTCACGCCCTGGCCCGACCCCGATCGCCGAGATCCGGGCCATCGACAGCTCCTCGAGGCGTTCGACGTAGTCCCGGGCGGCCGGCGGGAGGTCGTCGAACGACCGGCAGGCCGAGATGTCCTCGAACCACCCGGGCATGCGCTCGTAGACCGGCCGCGCGTGGTGCAGGTCGGACTGCGTCATCGGCATGTCCTCGACCCGTTCGCCGTCGATCTCGTAGGCGACGCAGATCGGGACCTCGCGCAGGCTGGACAGCACGTCGAGCTTGGTCAGGAAGATGTCGGTGAGGCCGTTCACGCGGCTCGCGTAGCGGGCGATCACGGCGTCGAACCAGCCGCAGCGCCGGCTGCGGCCGGTGGTGACGCCGAACTCGCCGCCCTGCTTGCGCAGGTACTCGCCGTCGTCGTCGAACAGCTCCGTCGGGAACGGACCGGAGCCGACGCGCGTCGTGTACGCCTTGAGGATCCCGATGACCCGGTCGATGCGGCCGGGGCCGATGCCCGAGCCGGACACGGCGCCGCCGGCGGTCGGGTTGGACGACGTCACGTACGGATACGTGCCGTGGTCGACGTCGAGGAGCGTGCCCTGCGAGCCCTCCAGCAGCACCGTCTCACCGCGCTCGAGCGCCTGGTTGAGCGCGAGCCGGGTGTCGGCGATGCGGTGGGCGAAGCCCTCGGCCTGGCCGAGCACCTGGTCCGCGACCTCGTCGGGGTCGAGGGCACGGCGGTTGTAGACCTTCACGAGGATCTGGTTCTTGAGGTCGAGCGCGGCCTCGACCTTCTCGCGCAGGATCTTCTCGTCGAAGACGTCCTGCGCGCGGACCCCGACGCGGGCCACCTTGTCCTGGTAGGCCGGGCCGATCCCGCGGCCGGTCGTCCCGATGCGGCTCTTGCCGAGGAACCGCTCGGTGACTTTGTCCATCGCCACGTGGTACGGCATGATCAAGTGCGCGTCGGCCGAGATCAGCAGCTTCGACGTGTCCACGCCCTGGCCCTCGAGGCCGGCGAGCTCGTCGAGCAGCACCCCGGGGTCGACGACGACGCCGTTGCCGATCACGTTGGTGACACCCGGCGTCAGGATCCCCGACGGGATCAGGTGCAGGGCGAACTTGCCGCCGTCGGGGAGCACCACCGTGTGCCCCGCGTTGTTGCCACCCTGGTAGCGGACGACCCAGTCGACCTCGCCACCGAGGATGTCGGTGGCCTTGCCCTTGCCCTCGTCACCCCACTGGGCGCCGATGAGGACGATGGCCGGCATGTGACACTCCCTGGTCCGCGCGTGCAGCATCCGCACGGCGCACCCGCTCGTCACCGATGGCCCACCCCGTGCACCCGAAGGGTAGTCGTAGTTGTCCGCCCACCCGTCACCGCGGTCCCGCCCACCCACCCCCTTCGTGGTACTGACCTGCGGAGACGCCGCTCGCCGGTGGGGTGATCTCGGGGAGGCGCTCGGCCCGGGCGCGACGCGGGTGGTGGCGGTGCCCGAGCGACCGGGGCGGCCCGACGTCGACCCGGCGCTCGAGGGACCGGCGCTCGACCCGCGGGCGGGCGCGGGGGGCGGGCTCGGGGTCGCCGGGACCGCCGCCGACCTCGCCGCGGTGCTGGTGCGCCTGCTGCGCACCGAGCGGCTCGGCGTGCCGGTGGCCTTCCTCCCGGCCGGAGGGTCCGAGGCCGCGCGGGTCTGGGGCCTGCCCGACGGACGCGCCGCGCTCGACGTCGCCCGCACCGGCGTCGCCGGGCCCGCCCCCCTCCTGCGTGACGACCGGGGCGGGGTCGTCGCGGGCGCCCACGTCGTCGGCGCCTTCCACGGCGTCGTCTACTGCGACGAGCACGAGGTGCTGCGCGGCGTCGGCGCCGGGCTCGTGGTGCGCCCCGAGCCCGAGGTCGGTGTCACGGTGTCGGTCACCGGTCCGCGTCGCCTCGCCGGGCTGCGGCCGGGCGCCGAGCACCGGGGCCGCGGCCGGGCCGCGACCATCGGGTGCCGGCCCGCGGCGCTGCACCGCGATGGGGTCCCCGACGACCGCCTGCTGGAGCGCCGGAGCTGGTACCGGCACACCGCCGACTGGACGCTCGTGCGGCCGGACCCGGGCGGCAGTGACCCTGCGTGAATCCCCGGTCGTCCCTCCGTTGTCGTGCATGTGGGTGGTCGGTGACTGCTGACACACGTGTCGTCACCGCGCTACACCGATCGGACTGATCCCGCGAGATGGAGGGTTCGGACTCCGGCGGACCGGGGTACGTTCCGTTCATGCTGGTCGCGGTCCTACTCCCGGTGCTCCTCCTGATCGCGGCGATGCTGATGGAGAAGTTCGAGACCCGCTTCCTCGACGTCCACGCGAAGCGGCGCACCGTCCGTGGTCCGCGGCGTCTCGAGCCGGCGCCGGCCCAGAAGGTTGCACAGCGTCACCTGCAGCCGGTGAACGACCCGGCACCGCTCGTGATCGACGCGGGCCCCGCCGTCGTCGTCGACCAGCCCCTTCGCCAGGCGTCCTGAGGACACCCGCTCAGACCACGCCCAGCGCGGCGGCCGCCAACGGGTCGGAGTCGTCGAGCAGCTGGCGGCAGCGCCCGGCCTCGTCGGTCTCGCCGATCGAGGCGCTCGCCTTCGCGAGGACCGCGACCGCACGCAGGAAGCCCTGGTTGGGGGCGTGGTCGACCGGGACCGGGCCGAAGCCCTTCCAGCCGTTCCGCCGCAGCTGGTCGAGCCCGCGGTGGTAGCCGGTTCGGGCGTACGCGTACGCCGCGATCGTCTGCCCGGCGCCGAGCGCCTGCTCCGCGAGCGTGGCCCAGGCGGCGCTGGAGGTCGGGTGGTCCGCCGCGACGACGGCCGCGTCCTCGCCGGCGTCGAGGCGGCCCTGCGCCGGGTCGGCGGGCAGCAGCGTGGGCTGGGGGCCGAGGAGGTTGTGGCCGTGGTCGGCCGAGGGACCGGTCGGGATGGTCATGGCCCGATCGTCCCACCCGCCGGCGGTCCGGCCCGCCGGAGCGTCCCGGTCCGGCACGAGCGGTCCGTTGGTCACC
>JAICLN010000195.1 GCA_025925615.1 Actinomycetospora sp.
CCCCGCGCAGGCGGACGCCGGTGCGCTGGGCGGACACGTCGACCGCCGAGGCGCCCGTCGCGCGGAGATCCTCCTCCGCCGGCAGACCGTCGCCGACGAGCAGCCACTCGTCGGGCCCGAGCCAGCAGGCCCGGGCGTCCCCCGCACGACCAGCCAGGCCCGTCCACGTGTTCGGCCTGGTCGGCAGCGCCCCACCGACGGCCCCGACGACCGCCGGTGTGGTCACCTCGGCGGGGTCGACGCGCAGGTCGACGGCGGTCGTCATCGGCAGGAGCTCGACGGCCAGGTCGATCCCCGCGCCCGCGAGCTCCTCGGACAGCGCGGCGAAGGCCGCCCGGTGGTCCTCGAGGCGGTGTGTGCGCAGCAGGTGCTCAGCCATCTCGGCGGGCTCCTTCCGGGTCGACCAGGACGGATCCGCCGATGCGGGCGGGAACGAGGGTGGTGCCGACCGGGACGTGGACGACCTCGCCGACCCGCTCCCGACCGGCCCGGACGAGAGCGAGCGCGAAGGGCCGGCCCAGCTCGGCGCTGTGGTAGCTGGACGTGACGTGGCCGAGCATCGGCACCGGGGGCGGCGGGAGGGCCCCGGCGTCGCAGAAGGAGACGATCTGGGAGCCCTCGGGCAGCTTCGTCGTCGCGTCCGTGGGCAGCAGCGAGACCAGCTGCTTGCGCGCCGCGTCGTGGTTCGCCGGGCGGGCGAAGGAGCGCTTCCCGACGAAGTCGGTCTTCTTCTTCGAGACCGCCCAGCCGAGCCCGAGGTCGTGCGGCGACACGGTGCCGTCGGTGTCCTGCCCGATGATCGGGTAGCCCTTCTCGGCGCGCAGGACGTGCATGGTCTCGGTGCCGTAGGGCGTGATCCCCTCGGGTGCGCCGGCCGCGAGGAGCCGGTCCCACAGCGCCGGGGCGTACTCCGAGGCGACGCTGACCTCGTAGGCGAGCTCCCCGGAGAAGGAGATGCGGGCCAGTCGTACCGGGACCCCGTCGAGCGTGGTGTCCAGCCAGGTCATGAAGCCGAACGCCTCGTTCGAGACGTCCACGTCGGGGAAGACGCGGCCGACGACGGCGCGCGAGCGGGGTCCGACGACGGCGAACACCGACCAGTGGTCGGTCACCGAGGTGAGCCGGACCCGCAGTCCTGGCCACTCCGTCTGGATCCACTCCTCCATGCGGTCCAGCACGGCGGCGGCGTTGCCGGTGGTCGTCGTGATCAGGTAGCGGTCCGGCGCGAGCCGCAGCACTGTCCCGTCGTCGACGACCATCCCGTCGTGGCCGCACATCACGCCGTAGCGCACCCGGCCGACCTTCAGGGTGCTCATCAGGTTCGTGTAGAGCTGGTCGAGCAGCACCTCGGCGTCGGGGCCCTGGACGTCGATCTTGCCCAGGGTGGAGCCGTCGAGGATTCCGACGCCGCCCCGCACCGCCGCGCACTCGCGCAGCACGGCCGCGGTCATGTCCTCCCCGGGACGCGGGTAGTGCCGAGGGCGGCGCCACTGCCCGACGTCCTCGAACTCGGCACCGAGCCGGACGTGGCGGTCGTGGATCGCGGTGGTGCGCACCGGGTCGAACAGCTCGCCCCGCGCGCGTCCGGCGAGGGCCGCGAACGCGACCGGGGTGTACGGCGGGCGGAACGTGGTGGTCCCGAGCCCGGCGACCGGGCGGCCCAGCAGTTCGGCGGTGATCCCGGCCGCGAGCATGCCGGACGTCTTGCCCTGGTCGTGGCCGGTGCCGATCGTCGTGTAGCGCTTGACGTGCTCGAGGTGGGTCATCCCGGCCCCGACGGCGCGGGCGACGTCGGCGACGGTCGCGTCGCGGGCGAGGTCCACGAACTGCCGCGCCGGGTCGCCGTCGGTGCGCCACAGCACGAGCGGCGGCATCTCCTCGAGCGGGTCTACGGCCCCGCTCGCGGCGCCGACGACCTCGACCCCGTCCAGCTCCCCGCCCGGCACGAACGCGCCCCGCGCCTCGTCGTAGGCCAGCGGACCGCCGACGTGGCTGAACAGGTGCACGGCCGGGTTCCGGCCGCCGCTGACGAGCAGCAGGTCGCAGGGGACCTCCGCCCGGTCGTCCCCGACGACGACGGCGGTGATCCGCTCGGTGCCGCGGGTGCCGTGCACGGTGGTCCCCGCCTCGACGGGGACACCGGCGTCGGCGCAGCGCGCCGCCCACGTCGTCGGGACCGCGGCCCGGGCGTCGAGGACGCGGACGCGGGCCCCCGCCCCGGCGAGGTCGAGCGCGGCGGCGTAGGCCGAGTCGTCGGTGGTGGCGACGACGACGTCGTGCCCGGCGAGCACGCCGTGGCGGTGCAGGAGGTCCCGTGCGGCCGAGGCGAGCAGGATCCCGGGACGGTCGTCGTCGTCGAACACGAACGGTCGCTCGATCGCGCCGGTCGCGATGACGATCCGGGCGGCTCGTATCCGGTGCACCCGTTGACGCGACCGGGTGGTCGGCGCGTCGCGGAGGTGGTCGGTGCGCCGCTCCAGGGCGAGGACGAACCCGTCGTCGTAGTGGCCGAACGCGGTGGTGCGCTGCCGGTGGGTGACGCCCGGGTGGGTCGCGAGCTCGGCGACCGTGTCGGCGACGAACTCCCGCGCAGGGCGCCCCTCGATGCGCTCGGTGCCGGTCAGGGCCCCGCCGGGGGTCGGGCGGTCGTCGACGAGGACGACGTCGGCCCCGGCGCGCGCGGCGTCGCGGGCCGCGAGCAGGCCCGCCGGGCCGGCCCCGACGACGAGGACGTCGCAGTGGGTGTGGAGGCGGTCGTAGCGGGCGTGGTCGGGGACCTGGGCGAGCCGGCCCTGACCGTTCACGCCCCGGGCCACGAGCCCGTCGGTGATCTCGACGGCCGTGGCCTGCAGCATCGGCTCGGGGAACGGCTCCTCGATCTGGACCAGGCCCGTCGGGTCCTCGGTCCAGGATCCGGCGATCCCGCGGGGACGCCTGTACTTGACGCTGGTTCCGAGGGCGACGACGTCGTGGGCGAACAGGACCGAGGCGAGGGTGTCGCCGGGGTGCCCGGTGTAGGCGCGGCCGTTGACCGTGACGGAGACGGTGCGGCTGCGGTCGATCGCCCACCCGTACCCGTCGACGCGGCTCATCGCGGCACCTCTGGCTGGATGTCCACGGTGGCAAGGAAGCGGTGGGTGCGGGTGTCGCGCACGGCGGTGAACCAGCGGCGGCAGCCCGCGGCGTGCGACCACTGCTCGGTCGCCGGGCCCTTCGGGTTGGGGCGGACGAAGACGAACCGCGCCCACGCGTCGTCGCCGAGCGCGGCCGGATCGGCGGGGTAGGGCACAGTGGCGGCGCCGCCGTAGTGGAACTCGGTCTCCTCGCGGGGGCCGCACCAGGGGCAGGTGATCAGTTGCACGGGTTCTCCTAGTGGGCCACGGCGGCGGCGCCGTGCTCGTCCACGAGCGCGCCGGTGCTGAAGCGGTCGAGCCCGAACGGCGCGACCAGGGGGTGCGGCTCGCCGTGGGCGGTCGTGTGGGCCAGGCACCAGCCCAGTCCGGGCGTGGCCTTGAAGCCCCCGGTGCCCCAGCCGCAGTTGAGGACGACGTTGTCGTAGGGGGTGCACCCGATGATCGGGCTGGCGTCGGGGGTGACGTCGACGACGCCGGCCCAGCTGCGGAGCAGGTGCGCGCGGGCGAACACCGGGAAGAGCTCGACGGCGGCGGCCATCTGCCGTTCGATGATCGAGAAGGACCCGCGCTGGCCGTAGCCGGTGGGGGCGTCGATGCCCGCGCCCATCACGAGCTCGCCCTTGTGGGCCTGCGAGACGTACACGTGCACCGCGTTGGACATGACGATCGTCGGGTGCACCGGCTCGAGCAGCTCGGAGACGAGGGCCTGCAGCGGGTGCGACTGCAGCGGCGCCGGGATGCCGAGCTCGTCGAGCAGGACCGAGGTGTGCCCGGCGGCGCACAGCGCGACGGTGCCGCAGGCGATGTCCCCGCGGGTGGTGCGCAGGCCGATGACCCGGTCGCCGTCGGTGGTGAACCCGGTGACCTCGCAGTGCTGGATCAGGTCGATCCCGGCCTCGTCGGCGCGGCGGGCGAAACCCCAGGCGACGTAGTCGTGCTTGGCGATCCCGGCCCGGGGCTGGAAGGTCGCGCCCTGCACCGGGTAGCGGATGTCGTCCGAGACGTTGACGATCGGGCAGACCTTCGCCACCTCGTCGGGGCCGAGCCACTCGGCGTCGACCCCGTTGAGGCGGTTGGCCTCGACCCGCCGGACGGAGTCGCGCACGTCCTGCTCGGTGTGCGCGAGGTTGAGCACCCCGCGCTGGCTGAACAGGATCGGGTAGCCGAGGTCCTCCTCGAGCCCTTCCCAGAGCTTCAGCGCGTGCTCGTAGATCCCCGCGGACTCGTCCCACAGGTAGTTCGAGCGGATCAGGGTGGTGTTGCGGGCCATGTTCCCACCGGCCAGCCAGCCCTTCTCGAGCACCGCGACGTTCGTGATGCCGTGGTTGCGGGCCAGATAGTGCGCGGTCGCGAGGCCGTGACCGCCGCCCCCGACGATGACGACGTCGTAGGCGCGCTTCGGCTCGGGGTTGCGCCAGAGGAAGTCGGGGTGCTCGGGGAGGTGGGCGCCCGGGGGCGTGGGCGGTGCGGTCGTCGTCGTCATGCCGGCAGCTCCGGGTAGAGGGGGTGGCGGTCGGCGAGGGCGGCGACTCGGTAGCCCAGGGCGTCCAGCTCGATCTCGGTGATCTCCGGGCGGAGGGCTCGGGCGATCACGTCGGCGACCTCGCGGAAGCCCTCGGCGGTGAAGCCGCGGCTGGCCAGCGCCGCGGTGCCGATGCGGACCCCGGAGCTGACCATCGGGGGGCGGGGGTCGAACGGGACCGCGTTGCGGTTGACCGTGATCCCGACCCGGTCGAGGCGTTCCTCGGCCTGCTTGCCGTCGAGGGTCGAGGTGCGCAGGTCGACCAGAACCAGGTGCACGTCGGTGCCGCCCGAGACGACGCCGAGGCCCTCCTCGCTCAGCAGCCGGTCGGCGAGGATGCGGGCGCCCTCGAGGGTGCGCGCCTGGCGGTCGCGGAACTCGGCCGTGCCGGCCAGCCCGAACGCGACGGCCTTGGCCGCGATGACGTGCTCGAGCGGCCCGCCCTGCTGCCCGGGGAAGACCGCCGAGTTCAACTTCTTCGCGAGGTCCTTCGTCGCGAGGACGAAGCCGCCGCGCGGGCCCCCGAGGGTCTTGTGGGTGGTCGAGGTGACGACGTGGGCGTGGGGGACCGGGGAGGGGTGCAGTCCGGCGGCGACCAGCCCGGCGAAGTGGGCCATGTCGACCATGAACCACGCCCCGACGTCGTCGGCGATGCGCCGGAACGCGGCGAAGTCCAGCTGCCGCGGGTAGGCCGACCAGCCCGCGATGATCAGCTTCGGTCGGCGCTCGTGGGCGAGTCGTTCGACCTCGGCCATGTCGACGCGGTGGTCGTCCTCGCGGACGTGGTAGGCGGCGACGTCGTAGAGCCGCCCCGAGAAGTTGAGGCGCATGCCGTGGGTGAGGTGGCCGCCGTGGGCGAGGTCGAGGCCCAGGATGGTGTCGCCCGGGTCGAGGAGCGCGGCCATGACGGCGGCGTTGGCCTGGGCACCGGAGTGGGGCTGGACGTTGGCGAACTCGGCGCCGAAGAGGGTCTTGACCCGCTCGATCGCGAGCGCCTCGATGACGTCGACGTGCTCGCAGCCGCCGTAGTAGCGCCGGCCCGGGTAGCCCTCGGCGTACTTGTTGGTGAGCACCGAGCCCTGGGCCTCGAGCACCGCCAGCGGGGCGGCGTTCTCGCTGGCGATCATCTCGAGGGTCCGCTGTTGCCGGACGGTCTCCCGCCCGATCGCGGCGTGGACCTCAGGGTCGGTCTCGGCGAGGGACCGGGACAGGACGGCGGCGGTGGAGTCCGCGGTCCCGGGGAGGACGGTGAGCGACATGGGCTTGCTCCGCACCAGCTGACGACGACTGATATATCTATCGGCGCGGACTGTAGGCACGCGTCGATGCGAGCGTCAATGGGTGGGGTGCACGGGTGGGACGAGCGGGCGCGCCCGGCCGCGGCGCTCGGTGATCAGGAGTCGCGGCGCTCGCAGGCCGATGAGGGGCACTGGATGCATCTCGGAGGGCGCGCCCGCCTGCCCTACGTGCTCCTGATCATGCGGCGACGGGCGGGCGGGGTGTGCCCGGTCCGATGAGGGGCACTGGATGCATCTCGGAGGGCGCGCGAGACTGTCCTACGTGCTCGTGATCATGCGGCGCGTCAGCGGGGTCAGGCCGGCTTCGCCGTGGCGCGGGTGATGTAGCGCTCGACGACCTCGCGGGCCTCGATGATGTTACGGGCGTGGCCCCACCGGGCCGCGTCGAGGGTGGAGTGCGTCCAGCCGCCCGGCGGCACCCGCGTGCCCAGCGTCAGATACCCGATCTGGCGATCCCAGAGGATCTCCGACTCGAATCCGCGTGGGTCGTCCCATCGCCACGAGTAACCGCGCTCCTCGGTGGACTCGATGACCAGGACACCGTCGATCTCCATGTCGCGCTCCCCGATCCACACCCATGAGGATGATTCGCAGTCCATGGAATCATGGGCGCCACCGCACCGCTCGGCGCAACCAGAGCAACTTTCCCGCCGAATGGTCCTGTCCCCCAGGAGCGCGAGCATGACCGTGTACGTCTCGCTGCCGCAGTTCCCGTTGACCCTGAAGTACGAGGAGCCCCTGGAGGAGGTCGCACGACACCTGCAGGGGCTCGTCGAGGAGGCGAAGGTCCACCGGCTGCAGGTGAACGACGAGTCGATGGTGCTCGTCAACTTCGCGGTGGTCGAGTCGATCACTCTCGCGGAGGGTGCCCGCACGCTGGAGCTCACAGAGCTCAATCGCGCACTGTCCACATCGACACAGACGCCGTCGCGGTGATTCATCCGTGACAGTTCACGTGCATTCGCACGCGTGGTCCGGAGGAGGCGTTCGCGCGGAATTCAGGGCAGGACCGCGGCGGTCGCCTCGATCCACCCGCCGGCATGGACCGTGTCCGCGCCGGCGGGCAACCGCATCGGCACCGCGGGCGACGTCGAGCGCGGCGGCGGCTGCGAGCGGGTCGCTCCCGCGCCACGCGACGTGCTGGTCGGGGCGGACGAGCAGCAGCGGGGCGCCGTAGGCCCCGGCGTCGCGCAGGCCCGGCGCGTCGAGCACCCGCAGCGGGACCCCGGACGACGCCGCGGCGGCCCCGACCGGCGCGGTGTCCACCCGGTCGTCGAGGCGCAGCAGGGTGAAGCCGCGCCCGAGGTGGTCGTAGAGCGAGGACCCGTCGTCGTACCAGCGGTGCGGCAACCGGGCTCCGGGGCGGGCGGAGCCGTGGTAGTCGATCAGCTCGTCGGCAGGCACGTCGGACCCGTCGTCGACGACCGCGGGGGAGTCCGCGTAGTGGTAGCCGAGGACGAGCCCGAGGCTGTGGAACTCGCCGCGCTTGACGGCCACCTCGTCGGCGACGGCCGCGCGGCGGCGCGCCCCGACCGGGCCCTCGAGGTCCAGCTCCGGGTGGGCGAAGGAGCCGGCGAGGCGGGAGTCCTGGGTGCCCGCCGCGTCGATGGTCCGGGCGGCGACGGGGCGGCGCTCGGGCTCGTAGCTGTCCAGCAGGGCGGGCGCGGCCCACCCCTGCAGCACCGCGGCGAGCTTCCACGCGAGGTTGACCGCGTCCCCGACGCAGGTGTTGTAGCCGTGGCCGCCCCACGGCGGGTTGAGGTGGGCGGCGTCCCCGACGAGGAAGGTGCGCCGGCCCCGGTAGCGGTCGACGAGCAACATCCGGGCCGACCAGGGGTCGGTGGCCCGGACGCTGACGTCGAGGTCGGCACCCGGGGCGCCCACGAGGCGGCGCACGAGGGCCTCCGGGTCGACGCCGGAGCGCACGCCCTGGGCGACGGCCCACCAGGTGCCCGTCAGGTCCATCCGCCCGACGATCCCGGCGGCG
>JAICLN010000257.1 GCA_025925615.1 Actinomycetospora sp.
GAGCTCGAGCGCCTCGTGGCCTCCCACCGGGCGCAGGGCCGGCGGATCGTCTTCACCAACGGGTGCTTCGACGTGGTCCACCGCGGCCACGTCGCCTACCTCAACCAGGCGAAGCGGCTCGGGGACGTCCTGGTCGTGGCGCTCAACGCCGACGAGGGCGTGCGCCGGCTCAAGGGCCCCGATCGGCCCGTCAACCCCCTGGCCGACCGCGCCGCGGTGATCGGGGCGCTGTCCTGCGTCGACCACGTCGTCGGGTTCGCCGAGGACACCCCGGTCGGGCTGCTCGAGGCGCTGCGTCCGGACGTCTACGCCAAGGGCGGCGACTACACCCCGGAGATGCTCCCCGAGACGCCGACCGTGTCCGGGTACGGCGGGCGGGTCGTCATCCTCGACTACCTGACCGACCGCTCGACGACGGCGACGCTGGCGCGGATCCGGGCCGCCGGTCCGGTGAAGGCCCAGTCGTGAGGGCCCGGTCGTGAGCGGCGCCGTGGTGCCCCCCGATGTCGACGTCCTGGTCCCCACCAAGGACCGGCCGGTCGAGCTCGCGACGACGCTGGCCGGGCTCGCCGCCCAGGCCGGCACCGACGGGCCGGCGTTCCGGGTCGTGGTCTCGGACCAGTCGGGGCCGGCGGACGGCACCGGCACGGCGTCGTTCGACACCCCGTCGGCCGCGTCGATGGTCCGCGTCCTGCGCCACCGCGGCGTGCCGGTCGAGCTTCACCGCCACCTGCCGCGGCGCGGGATCGCCGAGCACCGGGCGTTCCTGCTCTCGTGCGCGCAGGCCGATGCGGTGCTCTTCCTCGACGACGACGTCTGGCTCGAGCCGGGGGTGCTCGCGCGGTTGCACACGGCGCTGCGGACGCTGCGGTGCGGGCTGGTCGCAGCCGCGATGCAGGGGCTCTCGCACGTGGACGACGACCGGCCGGCCGAGCGTGCCCACTACGCGGAGTGGAGCGACGGGGTGCGCCCCGAGCGGATCGAGAAGGACTCGCCGGCGTGGGAGCGCTGGCGGCTCGGGAACGCCGCGAACGGGGTGCACCTGGCCGAGTCGCTCGGGCTCGACGCGCGCGGCGGGCCGGTGCCCGCGGCGTCGACATGGCGGGCGCACCGGATCGCCTGGGCGGCGGGCTGCGTGCTCTTCGACCGGGGCGCACTGCTCGAGGTCGGCGGCTTCGACTTCTGGCGCGAGGTGCCGGCGAACGCGCACGGCGAGGACGTGCTGGTCCAGCAACGGGTCATGGCCCGCCGCGGTGGCGCCGGCATCCTGCCCAGCGGCGCGTACCACCAGGAGTCGGCGACGACGCTGCCCGACCGGGGTCAGTCCGCAGTGGATCTCCGACCCCTGTAGCGGCCCGCTCACCGGTTCCGCAGCACCTGCACCGTCGTCTGCACCCGCGGATCGCGCAGCAGCTCCTCCACGGACAGCGGCAGCGGGATGCGCCAGTTCGGGTAGGCGTCGGTGGTGCCGGGCAGGTTGGGCTGGCGCGGCTCGTCGAGCACGTCGGTGAACGAGGCCAGCACGACGCGCGAGGACGCCCGGGCCAGGAGCGCGTGCATCGCCGCCACGATCCGCTCCTCGTCGGTGTCTCCCTCCGCGAGCAGGTCCTGGGACACCAGCAGCGCCAGCAGCTCGGCCCGGTCCCGCTGGGCCTGCTCCCGGGCGCCGTCGGGGTCGGTGAGCAGGCCCGCGGCCTCCCGCGCCCGGACGTGCTCGTCGCGCAGGAACCCCACGGCGGTCGGGAGGTCGTGCGTCGAGATCGTGCCGAGGCTCGTCGGCTTCCACTCCTGCGGCGGCAGCAGATCGCCCTCGTCGTCCCGTTCGAACCACAGCACCGAGCACCCGAGCATCCCGCGGTCCGCGAGCCCCTCGGTCACCTCGGGCTCGACGGTGCCGAGGTCCTCCCCGACGACGATGCCCCCGGCCCGGGTCGCCTCGATCGCCAGGACCGCGAGCATCGCCCGCGCGTCGTAGGAGACGTAGGTGCCCTCGGTGGCCTCGCGGCCCGGCGGGATCCACCACAGCCGCCACAGCCCGGCGACGTGGTCGATCCGCACCCCGTCGGCGTGGCGCAGGACCGCGGACAGCATGTCGCGCAGCGGCCCGGACCCGGCCTCGGCGAGCCGGTCGGGGCGCCACGGCGGCAGCGACCAGTCCTGGCCGCGCTGGTTGAAGTCGTCGGGCGGGGCGCCCACGTGCACGCCGGGCGCGAGGAACGACTGCAGCGCCCACGCGTCCGCGCCGTCCGGGGCGCACCCGACGGCGAGGTCGGCGATGAGGCCGACCGGCATGCCGAAGGTCGCCGCGTGCGCGTCCGCCAGCTGCAAGTCGAGTAGGTACTGGCACCAGGCGTGGAAGACGATGCGGTCGGCGAGCTCCGCGCGCGCCGCGGGCACGCCCGCACCGTCGGGGGAGCGCAGGTCCTCGGGCCAGCTCCGCCACTCCGGCCCGTGCCGCTCGGCGAACGCGAACCAGGTGGCGACGTCGAGCAGGGCCGGGTCCATCGCGGCGAGCGCCGCCTGGTGCTCCGCGGCGAGCGCCTCGTCGGTGGTGGGGTGCTCGACGTCGTCCTCGCCCGCCGTGAGGAAGCCCCCCGGCACGAGCGGGGCCTCCCGGTCGGCCACGCCGGGCAGCGCGCCGACCGATCCGGCGAACGGGCGCAGCAGGGCCAGGGCCGAACGCTTCGCGCTCCACACCTCGTCGTAGTCGATCAACGGGCGGCCGTCGTCGTCGCGGTGGTCCGGGGCCACGCCGAGGACGTCGGCGGTGCTCCGCCCCGGCGCGAGCCGGTCGACGGCGTGGCGGACGTGCGCGGGCGCGGCGCCGTAGGCCGGGGTGCCCTGGACGCGCAGCGAGACCGGGTGCAGGAAGCGGCGCGACGACGGCGAGTACGGCGACGCCTCGACGGTCGGGTCGAGGCGCAGCGCGTGCAGCGGGTTGGTCAGCACCGCGCCCGCGCCCTGCGACGACGCGGCGGTGAGCAGGTCGCGCAGGTCGACCAGGTCGCCGCAGCCCCAGGACTCCGCGGAGTGCAGCGAGTACAGCTGCACCATCCAGCCCCAGGTGCGGGGGACCTCCGGGAGCCGCTCGGGGGCGACGAGCACGGTCGCCTCGGCGGTCCCGCACCGCAGCCGGTGGTAGCCCACGGGCAGGTCGGCGACGTCGAGCGTGGTCACCGGCCGGACGCTGCCGTCCTCGAGGGTCAGCTTGCCGGGGCCGGGGAGCTCCAGGTCGGTCGGGACGACGATCGTCGGCGGGAGTTCCGTGCGCGACCGGCGGGCGGCGAGCGCGTCGCGCACCGCCTCGGGGGAGGCCGCATCGACGTCGAGGGCCGCGAGCACGTCGACGACGACGCCGGCGTCGACCTCGACGGTGCGCTCGCCCGAGTCGCGGTAGCTGGTCGCGACGCCGTACGCCGCGGCGAGCTCGGCGAGGTCGTCCTGGACGCGGGGCACCGGTGCTCCTCGAGGATCGTGCGATGGGACGGACAGGATCCCAGGTGCCCGGCGGAGCCCGCGGTCGACGCGCCGGGACCGCACGGGTGCCCCGGCCCGCGACGGGCCGGGGCGACGGATCAGCTGCGGCGCGGGTGCGGGACGCGGACGAGCGGGTGGCGGGCGGCGACGAGCCGGTCGGCGACGTCGGAGGCCGACGTGCGGGGCCGGCGCACGGTCGCGAGCGCCTCGATCTGGGTACGGGTCAGGCCGACCTCGCCGTCGAGCGTGGCGCCGACCGCGGAGACGGTCCAGCCCCGCTCGAGGAGCAGGTGCACGAGGGCGAGCGCGGAACCGCGGTCGCGGCGGGCCCGGGAGACCAGGGGGGTGAGGTCGGCGGGGAGGTCGCGGGGAACGTCCGGGGCGGTGTCGGGGAGCTCGGGCACGACAGGGGCGGCGGAGACGGCGGTGTCCAACCGGGTGGGGGTGGGATCGAGGAGCACGGTCACCTTCCGTTCGGGTACGTGAGAGTGGGGTTCCAGTCATACCAGGGTGCGCACGCTGTGTGACAGCGAAACACCGACCCGGTCACACGGTGGTCAACAGACCGCGTTCGCGAAGCACCGGTATCGACAACGTGCGATACCCGGCGTCGTCGAAGAGGACGACGACCGTGTCGCCCTCCACCGTTTGGACCACACACACCGCGTCCCCACTCCTCGTGGGCCACGGCCTCGCCCGGTGCCGGCTCTCCGTGGGACGTCCCGGACCGCTCCCCGGGGTCGCCCGGGTCGCCCGAATCACAGTGGTCGCAGTTGCCGCACGGGTCGATCCGGGACTCGCCGAGCACCTCGAGCAGGGTGCGCCGCCGGCAGCCCCGGCCCTCCGCGTAGCGGCGGACCAGCTCGACCTTGCTGCGCTGCCGCTCCCGGCTGCGGGCCACCAGCTCGGCCGCGACCCCCACGTGATCAGCCCGCGCGCCACGGCCGCCGACCCGCGGAACGGTTCACGTCTGGTCCGCGTCAGGGATTTCACATCGACTCGGAGGACCGCCCGGGGGCGCGCGGTTCCCGCCGTGACGGATTCGTGACGCGCGGAGTGATCAGCGGGACCTGATCGCTGTCCGACCGGTCCACCGCGAGCGATGACGTCCCGATGATCGAGGAAGCCCCCGCCCGACCCCTCCAGGGCACCTCGACGCGGTCCTCCCGGAGCCGCCCGGCCGGCGGGGCGCGTCGGGCCACCCATGTCGGTGCGGCAGTGGCCCGGGCACGTGGCGTCGGCGAGGACCGCGGCGACGAATGCTCGAGGCCCAGTCCCCGGCCCGCCCCGGTGACGACGACCGTGCGCCCGGCGAGCTCCGATCCGTTCACACAGGACGAGTTCCCGACGGAGATCGTCCGAACCGTGGCACCGCCCGCGCCGGCCCGCCGTCGCGGCCCGCACGCCCGATCTCCTGGTGGTAGGCGTCGATCGAGGTCGGCACGTCGGCGTGCACGACCCAGCGGACGTCGGGCTTGTCGATGCCCATCCCGAAGGCGCTGGTGGCGACGACGACCTCCGCCTCGCCCGCCATGAACGCGTCCTGGATGCGCGCGGTCGGCCTTGCCCAGGCCGCCGTGGTACCCCTCGGCCGGAGTGCCGGCCTCGGTCAGCCGCTGGGCCAGGAGCCCGGTGTGCCCGCGGGTGGTCACGTAGACGATGCCCGCCGGGCCGGCCTCCTCGCGCAGCCGGGCGACCTGGTCGACGGCCTGGTCCCACTTGGCGTCCTCGTCGTGCACGAGGTGCACCGTGAGGTGGGTGGCCGGCCGGTCGACGTCGCGGACCACGACGCACGCGTCCGGCCGGTCGAGCAGGTCGAGGATCTCCTCGCGGGCGGGGACGGACGCGGTGGCGGTGAGCCCGAGGACGCGCGGACCGCCGAGCGCGCGGGCGGCCGAGGCGAGGGCGAGGTAGTCGGGGCGGAAGTCCGGGCCCCAGTCGCACACGCAGTGCACCTCGTCGATCGCGAGCAGGGTCGGGGACCCGGCCGCCAGCCGGCCGAGCACATCGGGGCGCGCGAGCTGCTCCGGCGAGGTCACCAGCACCTCGACCCCGCCGGCGGCGAAGGCGTCCAGCACCTCCTCGCGGCGGCCGGCGGCAGGACGGCCAGGGTGTCGGTGGCCAGCGTCGCGAGGATCGCGTCCCGTTGGCCGTCGCCGAGCTCCGCGCCGTCGCCGAGGTGGCGGGGCCGACGGCGTCTGCGAGGTCGGGGGGCACGGGTCCGCACGGACCCTCGAGCGGGTCGCGTCCTTCGGCTGTCACGGCGCCGGGATGGGCCCGGTCGACCCTCTCGAAACGGGCCGGTCACTGAACCGATGCCGCGGTTGTCATCGGCTCGACGAGGGGTATGCGGCTCGGTGACGTTGACGAAGGTCGACCCCCACGGCCCCGGCATCGGGCGGCGCAAGCGCGGCCGCGGTTTCAGCTACCACGACCTCACCTCCGGCGAGGCCGTCGAGGATCCGGAGGCCCTTGACCGGATCTCCGCGCTCGTCATCCCACCGGCGTGGCGGGACGTCTGGATCTGCGCCCGCGCCGACGGCCACATCCAGGCGGTCGGCACCGATGCGGCCGGCCGCCGCCAGTACCGCTACCACGACGAGTGGACCCGGCAGCGCGGCGCGGAGAAGTTCGCCCGGGTGGCCCGCCTCGGGGCGCTCATGCCCGAGGCCCGGGCCCGCCTCACCGAACGGCTCGCGACCGAGGGGCTCGCGCGCGACCGCGTCC
>JAICLN010000223.1 GCA_025925615.1 Actinomycetospora sp.
CGGGTGGCCGCGACCGTGGCCTCGGGGGCCGACCGGCTGGTGCCCCACGGCGAGGTCGGCGACGCCGAGCCGCCGGAGAGCCGCGACGAGGTCGCGACGTGGCTGCTCGCCGGCGGCGCGGCGGTGGCGTCGGCGCTGGCCAAGGCGGGCCCGGACCGGCTCGTGGCGGGGTTCCTCGGCCCGGTCCCGACGACGTGGTGGGAGCGCCGGATGGTCCACGGCTGCCATCGCAGCCCTCCCGGTCCGCTCGACCGGCCACCCACCGGCGAGCGGACCCCCACGGCTGTCCGGGCAGCCGCCGGGGTCCACTCGGCGAGACTCCACCGGGCCCGGCTCCCGCCGTCAGACGACCAGACCGACCACGATCGCGGCCGCCCCCGCGCATGCGCCGACCACCCCGGCGAGCAGGCCCCGCGAGGTCTGCGACGCCCGGAACATCGCGACCGCACCCACCCCGAGGGCAACGACGCCGAGGAGCGCCCCGACCAGGTTGAACACCGGCGTCGCCCCGAGCGCGGCGGCCGGGAGCACCCGCGGCAGGAGGCCCGACCAGGGCGCCAGCCCGACCAGCGCGCCGAGCAGCCCGACGACGATCGCCGCGAGCCCGAGGCGGGTCGAGGGACCGTCGACCGGCGGCGTCTCCCACGGCGCGATCCCGCGGCGGGGGACGGCCGGCCCCGGATCGTCGGGTCGGGGATCGTCGGGTCGGGGATCGTCGGGTCGGGGATCGTCGGGTCGGGGATCGTCGGGTCGGGGGGCGGGCGTCGGGCCGGGGCGTCGTGCTCCGGGCCGGGGCTCGGGCCGGTGCACCGTCAGCGGCTGCAGCGGCGGGGGTGGGGGTGGGGGCGGGGGCGGGGCCACCGGGGGCGCCGCCGATTCCGCGCGTTCCCGCGCGACGGCCCGGTCGTGCGCGGCTGCGCGGTCCAGGACGTCGCGACGGACGGGGAGCGTCACCGCCTCGTCCTCGAGCACGGAGTCGGGATCCACCTCCGGGGGCCGAGGCCGCGGGACGGCCGGACCGCGCTGGGTCGGCACGGCGCCCAGCGGGACCCCGACGGAGGAGACGCCCGGGGAGGACGGCGCCGCGGGGCTCGCCGGCGGGAGCGGGCGGAACCCGGCCGCCGGGCCGTCGGGGGCCTCGTCGGGACCGGCGTCGCGCGGCCCCGGGACGATCGTGAAGCCGCTCGAGGGCGGCGCGTCGGGGGCGCGGTGCCGGCCGCCGTCGCGTCGGGCGACGGGGATCGGGCCGGACGGCTCGGTCTCCCGCCCGTGGCCCCGGCCGGCGCTCGCGCGGTGGCGCGGCTCGCGGGGACCGGGGGCGCCCGGCGGCGAGGACGACGTGGACGTGCTCATGCATTCCCCCGAACAGACCTACACAGGCGGCTGAGTGCGCGGCTGTGCCCACTGTGTCCCTGTCGCGGCCGGCGGTGTTACGGGATCCACCCGCACGGCGCAGCACCTCTGCCCGATCCGGTACGTCCGCGACGAAAGGGTGTCGCACCCCCTCGGTAAACTGGCGACATGACGCAGTCCCCCGCCTCCCCGGCGGCGCCACCGCACGTTCCCGAGAAGCCGACGCTCGACGGCCTCGAGGAGCGCTGGGCCGCGGTATGGGAGGAGCAGGGGACCTACGCGTTCGACCGGTCGGCGCAACGCAGCGAGGTCTTCTCGGTCGACACGCCGCCGCCCACGGTCTCGGGCTCGCTGCACGTCGGGCACGTCTTCAGCTACACCCACACCGACGTCGTCGCGCGCTTCTGGCGCATGCGGGGCAAGCAGGTCTTCTACCCGATGGGGTGGGACGACAACGGCCTGCCGACCGAGCGCCGCGTCCAGAACTTCTACGGCGTGCGGTGCGAGCCGAGCCTGCCGTACGACCCGGAGTTCACGCCGCCGGACACCCCTGGCAAGCAGCAGCTCGCGATCTCGCGGCGCAACTTCGTCGAGCTGTGCGAGACGCTGACGGCCGAGGACGAGAAGGCGTTCGAGGCGCTCTGGCGCCGCGGCGGCCTCTCCGTCGACTGGTCGCACACCTACCAGACGATCGACGCCACGGCCCGCGCCATCAGCCAGCGCGCGTTCCTGCGCAACCTGTCGCGCGGCGAGGCGTACGTGTCGATGGCGCCGACGCTGTGGGACGTCACGTTCCGCACGGCGGTCGCGCAGGCCGAGCTGGAGGACCGCGAGCACACCGGCGCGTGGCACCGGATCGCCTATCACGGTGCCGATGGCGCGAGCATCGAGATCGAGACGACCCGCCCGGAGCTGATCCCGGCCTGCGTCGCGCTCATCGCGCACCCCGACGACGAGCGCTACCGGCCGCTGTTCGGGACGACGGTGCGCTCGCCGCTGTTCGACGTCGAGGTCCCGGTCCTCGCGCACCCGGCCGCCGAGTCCGACCGCGGCGCCGGCATCGCGATGTGCTGCACCTTCGGTGACCTCACCGACGTCACCTGGTGGCGCGAGCTCGACCTGCCCAACCGCACCGTCATCACCCGCGACGGCCGGCTGCTGCGCGAGACGCCGGACTGGATCACCTCCGAGCAGGGCCGGGCGCGGTACGAGGATCTCGCCGGGGCCACGGTCTTCACCGCCAAGGAGAAGATCGTCGCGATGCTCGCCGAGACCGGCGAGCTCATCGGCGACGTCCGCCCGGTCACCCGCCCGGTGAAGTTCTTCGAGAAGGGCGACAAGCCGCTCGAGATCGTCTCCAGCCGGCAGTGGTACCTGCGCAACGGCGGGCGCGACGCCGACCTGCGCGCGGCGATGCTGCGCCGCGGCGACGAGCTGGTCTGGCACCCGGACTACATGCGCCACCGGTACGCCGACTGGGTCGGGGGGCTCAACGGCGACTGGCTGGTCAGCCGGCAGCGCTTCTTCGGCGTGCCCATCCCGGTCTGGTACGGCCTCGACGCCGACGGCGAGGTCCGGCCCGACGAGGTCCTGACGCCGGGCGACGACACGCTGCCGATCGACCCGACCACGGACGTCCCGCCCGGCTACACCGCCGAGCAGCGCGACCGGCCCGGCGGCTTCACCGGCGACCCGGACGTCCTCGACACCTGGGCCACCTCGTCGCTGACCCCGCAGATCGCCGGGAAGTGGTCCGTCGACGACGACCTCTTCTCCCGCGTCTTCCCGATGGACGTCCGCCCGCAGGCGCACGACATCATCCGGACCTGGCTGTTCTCGACGGTCGTGCGCAGCTCGCTGGAGTTCGGCGAGCTGCCGTGGGCGCACGCGGCGCTGTCGGGCTGGATCCTCGACCCGGACCGCAAGAAGATGTCGAAGTCCAAGGGCAACGTCGTCACCCCGATGGGGCTGCTCGAGGAGTTCGGCTCGGACGCCGTCCGCTACTGGGCCGCGAACGGCCGCCCCGGCGTCGACACCGCGTTCGACCGCGGCCAGATGAAGGTCGGCCGGCGCCTGGCGATGAAGCTGCTCAACGCCTCGAAGTTCATCCTCGGGGTGGGCGTCGGGACCGGGGCGAGGGCAGCGACGGAGGGCGGGGCCGGCCTGCCCGACGCGTCGGCGGTCACTGCTCCGATCGACCGGGCGCTGCTCGCACGCCTGGCCGGCGTCGTGGCGAAGGCGACGGCGGCGCTGGAGCGCTACGACTACGCCGTCGCGCTCGAGGTCACCGAGCAGTTCTTCTGGTTCTTCTGCGACGACTACCTGGAGCTGGTCAAGTCGCGGGCCTACGGCGAGTTCGACGACGCCGGGCGGGACTCCGCGCGGGCCGCGCTCGCGGTGGCACTCGGCGTCCTGCAGCGGCTCTTCGCGCCGGTTCTCCCGTTCGTCGGCGAGGAGGTCTGGTCCTGGTGGCAGACCGGCTCGGTGCACCGCGCCGCCTGGCCGACCACCGACGAGCTGCCCCCGGTCGAGGGTGTCGACGAGGACGTCCTCGACGTCGCCTCGGAGGTCATCTCCGGCATCCGCAAGGGCAAGTCGGACCAGAAGCTCTCGATCCGCACCGAGGTGGAGAGTCTCTCGGTCTCCGCCGCGCCCGACCGGCTGGACGCCCTGCGCGTCGTCCTGGGCGACGTGCAGGCGGCCGGGCGCGTGCGGGACGTCGAGCTGGTGCCGTCCGAGGACGGCGAGCTGGTCACGCGGGTCGGCGGACCCGTGGAGGCCGTGCAGGCATGACGAGGTTCCCGACGGCGGCCGGGTGGTCGCCGTCGGGGCCGGACCCGACCGACGTCAGGCCTGCAGCTCCGACTGCGGGGTGATGGCGAAGCGGTACTCGTCGCCGGTCCCGTCGGACTCGTTCTCCGGGATCTTCTCGACGTCGAGCACCTTGTCGTCCAGCGCGGACGCCGCCTGCGGCTCGAGGAAGATGACGGCACCGCCGCCCTCGAGCACCGTGTCGTCCGCCGCCGGGTTGGGCGCGACGGAGAGCTCGAGGCCCTCCTCGGCCATGTTCGGCGTGGCCGCGATGCGCAGGCCGGAGCCCTCGGGCATCTCGTTGGTCTCGAGGATGTTGGAGATGGCCTCGGCTGCCGTCTCCGTCAGTGCCAGCATGCCCCGTTACCATACGGATCACGGAAAGGTCACGCACGTCATCGCGCGTCCCGTCACACGGGTAGTCCCCCGGTCGGGCGCACCGTCACGGAGGAGAGCGGCCATGGCGCTCCCGATGCCCGAGTCGGCCGCCGGGCCGCGGGAGGACATCATCCGGTTGCTGGAACGGACTCCGGAGGGTCTGTCCGATTCCGAGATCGCGCAGGCACTCGGCAACCGGTCGCCGGGCCTGAACGCCAAGGCCGTGAACCACCAGTGCCGCCGGTTGGTGGCCGCCGGGGCGGCGGAACGGGTCGGGACCCGGCCGGTCCGCACCCGCCTCGTCGTGGCCCCGGCCGAGATCTCCGCCGAGCCCGAGGTCGCCCTCGCGTCCGCCGGCGAGGGGCACACCGCGCAGCCCGAGCGGGCGTCCGATCTGCCTGAGGTGCCCCTCGTGTCCGTCGGTGACCCGACCCCGGTCCAGGTCCTGGTCGAGGGGCACACCGCGCAGCTCGACCAGGCCTCGGACGTGCCTGAGGTGCCCCTCGACGACGGCGCGGTGCCGGCGCCGGCCCTGCCCCCGGTCCAGCGCAGCATCGTCCGCGCCCTCGACGCGGTGCCCGACGGGCTCACCGACACCGGGATCGCCGCGGCGCTCGCGAGCACCCACCCCGAGCTCGACCCCAAGGCCTTCAACTACCAGTGCCGCAAGCTCGTCAAGGCCGGGCTCGTGGATCGGACCGCGCGGTCGAAGGACGCCCCGATCCGGACCCGGCTGACCGCCGCGGGCGCGGCGATCGCTGCCGAGGGGCACACCACGGCACCCGAGCCCGTCCCGGACCTGCCCGACGTGCCCCTCGCGCCGACCGAGCCGACCGAGCCCTCCGACCACTCCGAGCAGGACGAATCCGGCACTGAGCACCCGGAGCCGGCGCTCGTCGGGGCCCGGTCCCGCCGCCCCCGTCGTCGGGCGAAGGCGCCGTCCGACGACGTGGCCCGCATCCGGCGCTCCGAGCGCGACGGCGACGACCCCGACGAGCCCCTCCTCCGGTTCCTGCCGTTCGCCCCGGCCGCCACGGCCCGGACGGCCCTGCGCGAGCGGATGGCCGAGCGGGCCGCCCTGCGGCGGGCGCCGGAGCCGACGGACGACGTCGTGCTGCCGGTCCGCGACGTGCTGCAGGGCTGGTCGCGGACGCAGAACGTGGCCGCCGCGGTGGCGAGCTGGCTGACGCGGCGCGGCGGCACGATCCGCACCGCGCACGCGGTCGGCCCGGCCCACGACCTCGTCGCCAGCCTCGACGGCGACGACGTCCACGTCGAGGTCACCGGCTGGCCCCCGGACGGCGCGCGCAGCCACCCGACCACGCTCGCCGGCGACTGGTTCCGCGCCGCCTCCCGGGCCGCCGCCCAGCGGCGACGGGCGCACCCCCGCGGCCGGGTGGTCATCGCCGTGCCCGACACCCGGCGCTACCGCGCCCTCGCCGAGGAGGACGCCGACGGGCTGGGGCGGGTACGGGCCGAGGTGTGGTTCGTCGATCCCTCCGGGGCCGTCGAGCTCTCCTGAGCGGGCCGGCCGGGTTGCCCCGGAGCGGGGCCGGGTAGGTCCGGGGCACCACCACACCGCTGCACCGGGAGGACCGCGCATGTCCGCGGACATCACCGAGCTGATCCTCGACGACCACGACTGGTTCCGTCGCCGCTTCCTGCTCCTCGCGGAGCTGCGCGACGACGCGTCCCGCCTCGACGAGGCCGGGAGGGTCTGGGACGAGCTCGCCCGCCACCTCGAGGTCCACGCCTCGGCGGAGGAACAGCACTTCTACCCGTCGATGGCCCGCCGCGCCGACGACGAGGACGCGTCCGCCACCGAGGACGCGATCGGCGACCACGACGACATCCGGGACGCCTCCCGCAAGGCCTTCGAGCACGAGGTCGGCAGCGAGGACTGGTGGTCCGCCGTCGAGGAGTGCGACAAGGCCAACAACCACCACATGTCCGAGGAGGAGAGCGACGACCTCGAGCCGTTCCGGCGCGTGACCACGCTGGCCTTCCGCCAGGAGCTCGGGGCCAAGTTCGAGCAGTTCAAGGCCGAGCACGCGGGCGGGGCCGGGCTGGACTTCCAGGACAAGGACCCGGACGCCTACGTGGAGGCCGTCACCAGCTGACGATCGCGAGCAGCGTCGGCAGGACCCCCGTGCCCGCGCCGAGCCCGGTGAACGCGGCGCCGACCTGGTCCGGACCGACGAGCAGCACGCCGACCGCGGCCACGACGGCGAGCACCACCAGGACGACGAGCACCGGCACCACACCCCGTGGCGTCCCGGCCTCGCGGGGCTCGGGGAGCGGCTGCGGTGCGGTGTCCGGACCCCGCCGCGCACGGACCGCGGCCCGGGGGACCTGACCGTCACGCGCCTCCGGGCTGCCGTCGGCCGGGTCGTCGACGGGGAAGCCCCCGCTGGGGAATCGACCGCCGGGCGGGGCGTCGCTCGCGGGACGGACCTCGTGCGCGGCGGCGCCCGCCAGCACGAGGTGGCCGGCGGCCGCGCGGTCCGGCACGACATCGTCGTCGTCCTCGGCGGCACGGTCCTCGGCGGCACGGTCC
>JAICLN010000291.1 GCA_025925615.1 Actinomycetospora sp.
GAGGCGCTCTGCACCCTCGGCAGCGGGTTCGGCGAGGTGATGGCGCTCTTCCGCACGACGTCACCGGTCGGCACCTTCTGCAACGACGTCGCGACCATGGACCCCTCGACGGGGCAGCGGGGGCCCACCCGGGACGCCGACGTCCGCGCCGGGACCCGCCTGCTGGCCGACGGCTCCCACGTCACCGCCACCGGGCGGGACTACCTCGAGGTCTGGCGCGACGACCTCGTCGCCACCCTCGAGTACGGCGCGCTGCTCACCCCGGTCCAGTCGACGCCGCAGCCGCGCGCGAACTGTCCCCGCACCTCGGTGGCCGCGGGGGCCGACTCGGTGGCTGTGCTGGAACGCTGCCCCGGCGAGGCCTCGGACCGCCTCTCCGTGCTCTCGGACTCCCCCGCGGAGTACGACAAGCCGGAGGACCGCTTCAGCGTGCTCTCCGGGGTCTCCGGCGGGCGTCTCGTGGCCGTCGCGAACGACCGCACCGCCCTCGAGGCCCCGGACGGGACGCTGCGGGTGTACGACGCGGCCGGCACCCCGATCGGGACGGTGCCGCTCGGCCCGGCCCGCTCGGTCGTCGACGCCGGGCGGGAGACCGCCACCGACCCGCCGGGCCAGCCCCTCGGCGTCCGCCAGGCCGGCCCGGTCCTGCTGTGGTGGACCGGCAGCGCGACCATCGGGCTCGACCCGTCCACGCTGCTCCCGCGCTGGACGCTGCCGAACACGCTCGGCCCGGGCGCCGCGGTGTCCACCGGCGTGCTCGGGGCCCCGACGTCGGTGCTCGTGCCCGTCCCGGCCGGCCTCGCCGTCGTCGACGCCGCCACCGGTGCCCCCCGCCCGACGATCCCGGTGGACCGTCGCGAGGACCCGCCCGGCCCGGTCGGGGTCGAGGTGGTCGGCAGCACCGTCGTGGAGCAGCGCGGCGGGACCGTGGTGGGCCTGCGACCCCCGCGCTGAGGACGGCCCCTCGCGTCCCGCGATTGCGGCAGACTGAGCCGGGTGACCCCGGCGCGCGAACCCCTCCCGGTCCGCGTCGTGGAGGCGCGCGGGACCGGGCCCGGGACCGCTCAGCTGACCCCGCACCGGGGCGCCCGGATCGAGCTCGCCGGACCGGCCGGGCCCCTCGCCGCGCTGCGGGCCGACGCCCGACCCCGCCGGCGGGACGAGGCGTGGGACGCGGTCGCCGTGCTCGTGCCCGGCTACTCCGGGTCGAAGGAGGACTTCGCGCCCCTGATCGACCCGATCGCGGACGCCGGCATCGGGGTGCTCGCGCTCGACCTGCCGGGCCAGTACGAGTCCCCGCCGCTGCCCGGCGAGCTCGACCACCGCCCCGGCCCGCTCGGGCTGCTCGTCGCCGACGTCGTCCGCGCCGAGGCCGCCGCGGGCCGCACCGTCATGCTGCTCGGGCACTCCTACGGCGGGCTCGTCGCCCGCGCGGCCGTCCTCGCCGGGGCCCCGGTCCGCGGCCTCACCCTCATGGACTCCGGGCCCGGCGAGCTGCCGATGGGCCCCCGCCGCACCCGCCTCGACGTCCTCGAACCGGTCCTGCGCCGCCGCGGCCTCGACGCCGTGGTGGCGGTGCGCGAGCAGGCCGGCGACTGGGAGGCCGCCGACCCCGCCGTCGCCGCCTTCCTGCGCCGTCGTCTCGAGCGCTCCTCACCCACCGCGCTGCTCGGGATGGGCGACGCGCTGCGCAGCGAACCCGACCGCGTCCCGGAACTGGTCGCCGCGCTGCGCGGCCGCCGGCTGGCGACCCTCGTCGTCTGCGGGATGAACGACGACGCCTGGCCCGTGACCACCCAGCGCACCATGGCCGACCGGCTGGAGGCCGAGTTCGCGGCCGTGCCGGGCGCCGCGCACTCCCCCGCCATCGAGAACCCCTGTGACCTGCTCGACGTCCTCGTCCCCACGTGGCGCACCTGGCTGCGCGAGGACACCCTGGAGACATGACGGTCTCGGCGCGGGCCGCGGAGCTCGACGCGGCCGATCCGCTGGTTGGGATGCGGTCCCGGTTCGTCCTGGACAGCGACGTGGTGGCCTACCTCGACGGGAACTCCCTCGGCCGCCCGCTGCGCGTCACCGCGGAGGCGCTCGCGGCGTTCACCGCGCACGACTGGGGCACGCGCCTCATCCGTAGCTGGGACGAGCAGTGGGTGGACCTGCCCGAGGCCCTCGGCGACCGGCTGGGGGCGCTGCTGCTCGGCGCCGGGCCGGGGCAGACGCTGGTGGGCGACTCGACGAGCGTGCTGATCTACAAACTGGCCCGTGCCGCCGTCGACGCCGCGGAGCCGGCCCGCGTCGAGATCGTGGTCTCCGACGACGACTTCCCCACCGACCGCTACCTGCTCGAGGGGATCGCGGCCGAGACCGGCCGGACCCTGCGCTGGATTCCGACCGACCCGGCCGGCGGGGTGTCCCCGGAGCAGGTCGCGGCCGCGGTCGGGCCCCGCACGGCCCTCGTCGTGCTCTCCCACGTGGCCTACCGCTCGGGGTTCCTGGCCGACGCGGCGGCGATCACGCGGCTCGTCCACGACGCCGGCGCGCTCGTCTGCTGGGACCTCTGCCACTCGGTGGGCTCCGTCCCGGTCGCCCTCGACGCCTGGGGCGCCGACCTCGCCGTCGGGTGCACCTACAAGTACCTCGGCGGCGGCCCGGGGTCCCCGGCGTTCGCGTACGTCGCCTCGCGCCACCAGGGCGTGCTCCGGCAGCCGGTCCAGGGCTGGTTCGGGCGCGCGGACCCGTTCGCGATGGCCGCGGGCTACGTCCCGGCCCCGGGGCTCCGGCAGTTCCTGTCCGGGACGCCGCCGGTGCTCGCGACGGTGCCGCTGCGGGTGGGGCTGGACCTCTACGCCGAGGCCGGGATCGAGGCGGTGCGCGCGAAGTCGGAGGCGCTCACCGCCTTCGCCGTCGAGATCGCCGACGAGGTGCTCGCCCCGCTCGGGGTCACCCTCGCCTCACCTCGCGACCCCGCGCGCCGCGGCGGCCACGTGACGCTGCGCCACCCGCGGGCCCGCGAGGTCGTCGAGGAGCTGTGGCGCCGCGGCGTGATCCCCGACTTCCGCGCGCCCGACGGCGTCCGGATCGGGCTGGCTCCGCTGTCGACGTCGTTCACCGAGGTGGCGGCGGGTCTCGTCGAGGTGGGCTCCGCCCTCGTGGGCACTTCTCCGCCCGGTACGACGGCATAGTGCTCACGGGCGCGGAGCGCACCTATCGCCACCAGAAGACGGCCAGGACCGCGAGAACGTCGAGCGGCACGACGAGGGCCGCGACCGTCGCCGCCCACACCGGCGTGCGTCGCCACGCCGCGATCCCCGTCGCCGCCAGGGCCACCAGCGCCCCCACGACGTGCCCGGCGATGACGCCGACCCCGGGCCCGACCGCGCCGAGCACGAACGGCGCGACGGCCACCACCACCGTCAGCACCATGAGGCCGCCGGTGAGCACGCGGGCGACCTCGACGAGCCGGTGCAGCGCGGTCGGGCGGTGCTTGCCGATGGGGCGGCCGAACGCGCCGGTCCGGACCCCCGTGACCACCGTCGGGTAGGAGTCGGGAACCGCCTGCAGGCGGCGCGGGGTGGCGGTGGGCGTCGGCTCGACGGGGGCCTGCGGCCGCACCTCCGGCCACGTCGGCTCCTCCGTGAACCCCTCGGCCACCGGGTCGCCGGCCGGCGGGGTCGGCAGACCGTCGGGGGGCGTCGGGTCCTCGGGGGGGAGCGCGGCGTGGCGGGTCATGGGGGGCGGGTTCCTCGCAGCTGGGGGTCGGGGACGGAGGTGCTCACGGGGCCAGCAGGGCCCAGGGTTCGAGGGGCGGCGCCGCGGCGCGGCCCTCCGGGCAGTGGCGGCGCACGTCGCAGCGGGCGCAGCGCGGGGCCGGCGAGGGCGGGAAGAGCGCCTCGGGGTCGCGGCCCCCCGCCAGTGCCGCGTCCGCGGTGGCCATCTCGACCGCGGACTCCTCGGCCCGGCGGCGGTGGCGGGCGAGCGAGGTGTCGTCGTGGAGGGCGCTCGCGAGGGTGCCCGACGGCAGGTGGTGCAGCTCGACCCGCCGGCAGGCCCGGCGCAGGGTGCGCGTCGCGGCCAGGGCGTAGAGCGCGAGCGCGCGGGAGGACCGGGCCTCGTCGTCGTCCGGGACCCAGCGCCCGGTCTTGTAGTCGACGATGACCGCCTCGCGGGACCCGTCCTCGGCGACCCCGGCGTCGATCCGGTCGACCCGGCCCTCCGCCACGATCCCGCCGACCGGGGCGGCCACCCAGCGCTCGACGCCGAGCGGTTCGCCGACGGCGGCGCCGTGCTCGTCGGCGTAGCGCGCCACCCACTCCTGGGCCCGGGAGCGGTAGGTGGCGGCCTGGGCGTCGTCCCGGAACCCCTCGGAGGACCAGTGGCGCTCGACCAGCGCGACCGCCCGCTGCGCTCCCCGGCGGGCGACGGGCAGCTCGAAGAGGGACCGCAGCGCGTTGTGCACGACGGCGCCGAGGGTGGCGTGCGCCCAGGCTCCGCCACGCGGCGGGCTCGGACGGTCCAGATAGGTCATGCGGTACCGGCGCCGGCAGTCGTCCCAGGTGGCGAGGCGGGCGGGGGTGACCCTGATCAGGGGAGAGGGCATATCCTGGAGAGTCAGCTGCCCGCTCATCGGTTCCAGCCTATTGGCCGCCGTGGACGAGGTCCGCACCGGTCGCCTGCGCGACGAGCGCCTCGAGCTGGTCGGGCGCCGTGGTCTCAGCGGCGATCGGGATGTCCTTGCGGGTGCCGTGGTAGTCGCTGGACCCGGTGACGACGAGGCCGAGGTCCTTCGCGAGCGCGCGGAGCCGCTCCCGGTCGGACGGCTCCTGGTCGGGGTGGTCGACCTCGAGCCCGGCGAGCCCGCGCCCGGCCAGGTCGGCGATCACCTCCGGCTCGATGACGTCGCCGCGGAGCCGGGCCCACGGGTGCGCCCACACCGGCACCCCGCCGGCCGCCCGGATGATCCCGATCGCCTCCGCGATCGGGGTGTCGGCCTTGGGCTCGTAGTAGGGCCCGTCCTTGCGCAGGAACGACGCGAACGCCGCGGGCACCGACTCGACCGCCCCGAGGTCGACCAGCGCCTGGGCCACGTGCGGCCGGCCGACGGGGGCGCCGGTCCGGGCGGCGATCGCCGCGGGGTCGACGTCGTACCCGGCGGCGCGCAGCCGCTCCGTCATCACCCTGATGCGCCGGGACCGCTCCCCGCGCAGCCGCGCCTGGTCGGCCCGGATCGCCGGGTCAGCCGGGTCGAAGAGGTAGCCGAGCAGGTGCGCGGACACCTCGCCACCGCGACCGTCGGGCGCCGTGGTCTCAGCGGCGATCGGGATGTCCTTGCGGGTGCCGTGGTAGTCGC
>JAICLN010000354.1 GCA_025925615.1 Actinomycetospora sp.
GGATCGCGACGACCGGGATGTTCAGCTTGCGCGCCTCGCCGACGGCGATGTGCTCCTTCTTGGTGTCCACGATCCAGACCGCGCTCGGGACGCGGGCCATGTCGCGGATACCGCCGAGGGTCTTCTCCAGCTTCTCGTGCTCCCGGGAGAGCATGAGGATTTCCTTCTTGGTGCGGCCCTCGAAGCCACCGGCCTGCTCCATCGCCTCGAGCTCCTTGAGGCGCTGCAGCCGCTTGTGCACGGTCTGGAAGTTCGTGAGCATCCCGCCCAGCCAGCGATGGTTGACGAAGGGCATCCCCACGCGGGTCGCCTCGTCGTCGATCGCTTCCTGGGCCTGCTTCTTCGTGCCGACGAAGAGGACCGTGCCGCCGTGGGCGACCGTCTGCTTCACGAAGTCGTAGGCGCGGTCCACGTAGGACAGCGTCTGCTGCAGGTCGATGATGTAGATGCCGTTGCGCTCGGTGAAGATGAAGCGACGCATCTTGGGGTTCCAGCGCCGGGTCTGGTGTCCGAAGTGGACACCGGAGTCCAGCAGCTGTCGCATGGTGACGACGGCCATGGGGTCGTGCTACCTCTGTCTCTCGGTCAGGTCCGCGGGCGGGCCTGCTGCGGTTGTCGCGCCGGACCGGTCGGACCAGCGCCCTGGTGTCCCGTTCACGACCGATCCCGGGTCTTCGGACTCAGGACCGCTCGGCCGCGGGAGATGGCGCGCACGAGGCAGCGGGGCTGCTGTGCGGGCTCGTCCGGGGCACGCGAAGTCGACCCACCTCTGGCGGGCCGCTGCCGGTCAGTGTACGCGGGCGCCCCGACGGCCTCCGACCGGCCATGACCTCGGCCGTCCGCACGTCGCGCGCCTCGCCGAGAGGCACACCACGCAGGCCGCGCGGCCTCCCGACGTGCCTCACGTGCCCCTGGTCGAACCGGGGCGGGGCCAGGCCGAGTTCGCCCGGGCGCGAAGGGCACACCACACCGGCCGCGCGGCCGTCCGACGTGCCTCACGTGCCCCTGGTCAACTGATGGCGACCGGGATGGAGCCGGATCGCTGGGGGCGGCGTCCGAACGAGTGTGACGACGCGTCTCTTGGTCCTGGTCATCGCGCTGGCGTCCCTGGTCCCGACGACGGCGGCGGGTGACGCCGCCGTGGCCGATCCCCCGCTCCCGGCGCTCCCGGTCGGGAGCTACGGGTGGCCGCTGGCCGGGCTCGACGGGTCGGGGCCGCCGTCCACCGGAGCCGGGGGGACCGTCGCGCGGCGCTTCCTCCCGCCGCCGAACCCGTACGGGCGGGGGCACCGCGGGGTCGACCTCGTCGCGGCGCCCCGCGCTCCGGTGCTCGCCGCCGGTCCGGGCGTGGTGGCGCAGGCCGGGGTGCTGGCCGGCCGGGGCGTGGTGTCCGTGGTGCACCCCGGTGGCCTGCGGACCACCTACGAGCCGGTGAGGGCCGCCGTCGTCGTCGGGACCCCGGTCGCGCGCGGCACCGTCGTCGGGACGCTCGACGCGGGCCATCCCGGGTGCCCGGCGGCCGCCTGCCTGCACTGGGGGCTGCGGTGGCGCCCCACGCCGGACGTCCGGCGCGAGCAGTACCTCGACCCGCTGCTCCTGGTCGGGCTGGGCCGGACGCGGCTGTGGCCGGTGCAGCGGTAGGCGCTCAGGCCCGCTCGTCCAGGACGATCCGGTTGCCGAACGGGTCGAGGAGCACCAGGGACACCCCGTCGTCCGCGCCGGTGCAGCACCAGCTCACCGCGGGACACCTGGGTGTAGGTCGGCCCGTCCTCGCCGGTGCGGTGGGTCCAGTCGACGGTGCAGCCGAGGTAGTCGACGTAGAAGGCCTGTGCCGCGGCCGGTCGAAGATCCGCAGGATGGGGACCACCCGACCGGCCGCGAACGCCACCGCGTCAGCCCGCGTGCGCCTCGGCCAGGCGCGCGCGCAGCCGCAGCACCGCGCGGGTGTGGAGCTGGCAGACCCGCGACTCGGTCACCCCGAGCACCTTGCCGATCTCGGCGAGCGTGAGGTTCTCGAAGTAGTACAGACCGACGATGGTGCGGTCCCGCTCGGCGAGCCCCTGGATGGCCTCGGCGAGCTGACGACGGGTCTCGCGCGACTCCATCGCCGTCACGGGGTCCTCGGCGGCCACGTCGGGCAGCGAGTCGGCCAGCGAGGGCGCCGCCCCGCTCGGCCCGGTCGCGCTGGAACGGCCGGCCGCGACGAGCTCGTCGAGCGCCGCGACGCTCGTCATCGCGATCTGGCCGAACGTCGAGCGCAGGTCCGAGGTCTCCATGCCCAGCTCACCGGCGAGCTCGCCGTCGGTGCAGGTGCGCTGCTCGCGACCCTCGAGGCGCTCGATGGCGCGCTCGATCTCCCGGGCGCGGGACCGCACGGAGCGGGGCACCCAGTCCTGGGAGCGCAGCTCGTCGAGGATCGCGCCGCGGATGCGCTGCATCGCGTAGACCTCGAACTTGCGGCCCCGGTCCGGCTCGAACCGCTCGATCGCGTCGACCAGTCCGAAGATCCCGCACTGGACGAGGTCGGCCACGTCGACGTGGGACGGGAGCCCGGTCCCCACCCGACCCGCGACGTACTTGACCAGCGGCGCGTAGTGGAGCACGAGCCGGTCGCGGACCACCCGGTCGTGCGGCGCCTCGGCGTAGTCGGCCCACATCTCGGCCATGCCGGCCTCGACGAACTCCTCCTCGTCGGGGACGGAGCCGTCGGCGGCGACGGCGGGGCGGATCGTCGTCGGGCGGGCGCGCACCGCGGTCCCGCGCCCGGGACGGGGCGCGGTGAACACGGAGTTGCCGGGCAACGAGGGCAGCGCGGAGACGACGGCCGCGGTGGCCGCGGAGCGGCCCACCGGGCGCGCCGGCTCTGGCGCGGGGATGGGCGGAGTCATGAACGGCCGTCACGCGGGCGGCGGTCACGTGGGTGTAGAGGTGGGTGGTCGCCGGTGAGGCGTGTCCCAACAGCTCCTGGACGCTTCTCAGGTCCGCTCCCCCCTCGAGCAGGTGGGTCGCGGCCGAGTGCCGCAACCCGTGCGGTGCGATGTCCGGTGCCCCGGGGACCGACCGGGCCGCGTCGTGCACGACGGCGCGGGCGATCCTCGGGTCGAGGCGCCCACCGCGGGCGCCCAGCAGGAGAGCGGGCGGCGAGCCCGCGACGGCGAGGTGCGGACGCCCGTCGGCGCGCCACGCGTCCAGGGCGGCGGCGGCCGGGGTGCCGTAGACGACGGTGCGCTCCTTGGCGCCCTTGCCGAGCACCCGCAGCGTCCGCCGGCCGTCCTCGACGTCGTCCACGTCGAGCCCGCAGAGCTCCGACACGCGGATGCCGGTGGCGTAGAGCAGTTCGAGCAGCAGGTGGTCGCGCAGGGCGACCGGGTCGAGCTCGGCGGCGCCGAGGGCGGCGTTGTCCAGGGCGGCGGCGGCCTGGTCGGCCCGCAGCACGGCCGGCAGCCGATGGTGGGCGCGGGGCGAGGCGAGGCGGGCGCCGGGGTCGGTCGCGACGCGACCGGTGCGGGCCGCCCAGGCCGTGAA
>JAICLN010000015.1 GCA_025925615.1 Actinomycetospora sp.
CGTAGAGGGACGGCGCGGTCATACCGAGGTGGCGCTGCTGCTCCACCGAGGCCGGCTCGGTGTCGCCCTGGATGACGATCAGGCGCTGCAGGTCGGCGCGGTACTCCCCGGGCACCTCCTGCCAGACCGGCTCCCCCTTGTGCTCGCCGAAGGCGATCCGTCGGTCCGGGTCGTGCTCGGAGAGGAAGACACCCCACCGGTACTCGTTCATCGGGACGTGGTCGAAGTGCGCCCAGCCCTCGCGCCCGACGTCGACCGCGGTGCGCAGGTAGACGTCCTTGGTGTCGACGGCGGGGCCCATGTCGGCCCACCAGTCCAGGAAGTTGGGCTGCCAGCGCTCGAGCGCGCGCTGCAGCTTGCGGTCGCCCGCGAGGTCGACGTTGTTCGGGATCTTCGAGTCGAAATCGATCTTCGGTCGTGCTGAGGTCATCAGTGCCTACACCCGCTTCTGGTCGAAGTCGGCCTTGCGGCCGGTGCCGTACTTGCGCAGGGCGCCCTCGGGGCCGCTCGCGTTGGGGCGGATGAAGATCCAGTTCTGCCAGGCCGTGAGCCGACCGAAGATCCTGGTCTCCATGGTCTCGGGTCCGACGAACCGGTGGTTGGCCTCCATGCCGGTCAGTGCGTCGGGGCTCAGCGAGGCCCGCTCCTCGAGCAGGATGCGGATCTCGTCGGTCCAGTCGATGTCGTCGGGGGCGTCGGTGACCAGGCCGAGGTCGTCGGCGTCGCCGCCGGTGAGTGCCTCGCCCCGCTGCGCGCGGACGGCCTCCAGCGCCTCGTCGTCGCCGTAGAACCGCGAGCCGAGCCGCGTCAGGCCGTTGCCCATCGGGAAGGTCCCGAACTGCGCGTCGGTGACGACGACGACCGCCGGGTCCTCCGCCACTGCGCCTGACGGCAGCGTCGCGTCCTCGTCCTCCTCGAAGGTGCCCTCGAGCATGTACTGCCGGTCGCAGGCCAGCGCCAGCTCGAGGAACGGCCCGGCGAAGCAGCTGCCGGGCTCGATCAGCGCGATGAGGCTGCGGCTCGTGACGTCGAGGCGCTTGAACACGCGCTTGAGGTAGCGGGTGGTCTCGGCGACCAGCCAGTCGTCCTGGTGCTCCGCGACGAGGCGGTCGGCCGCCAGGGCGTTCTCGGTGGCGCCCTCGGTGAGCAGCAGCCAGGTGCCGATCTCCAGCTCGTTGGTGCGCAACCGAAGGATCGCGTCGTCGAGCTCGCGGGCGATCGCGAGCAGCGGGTGCGCGGCGCCCTGCTCGTGGAGGGCGGCCGGCTCGTCGGTCAGCTCGTCCGGGACGGCGACGACGACGGTGGCCGTGCGCGCCTCGCGGTCGATGGTCACGCGGACGTGGTCGTAGGTGATCGCGTCCGCGCTCGTCTCCCGGTTCAGCGGGGTGAGGGTGATGCCCTCGGCGTCGGCCGGGCGGGTGCTGGCGGCCGCGGCCTCCGCGGCCCGCTCGGCCACCACGCGGTCCCACTCGCGGCGCGGAACGGCCTCGTCGACGAGCTTCCACTCGACGGCCTTCCTGCCGCCGAAGCCCTCCGACTTGGTCGCGAACACGTCGGCGCGGTCCTTGCGGACCCGGCGCTTGTCGATCACCCGGGTCAGGCCGCCGGTGCCGGGCAGGACGCCGAGCAGCGGGACCTCGGGGAGGCTGACCGCGGACGACCGGTCGTCGACCAGCAGGATCCGGTCGCACGCCCGCGCCATCTCGTACCCGCCGCCGGCCGCGGTGCCGTTGAGCGCGGCGAGCCAGATCTGGCCTGCGGCGGTCATGTCCTCGATGCCGTTGCGGGTCTCGTTGGTGAACTTGCAGAAGTTCACCTTCCACGGGTGACTCGACCCCGCGAGCATCCGGATGTTCGCGCCGGCACAGAAGTTGGTGTCCTTGCCGCTGGTCAGCACGACGCAGCGGACCTGCGGGTACTCGAAGCGCAGCCGCTGGGTGAGGTCGTAGAGCTCGATGTCGACCCCGAGGTCGTACGAGTTCAGCTTCAGCTCGTAGCCCGGGACGATCCCGCCGTCCTCGGCGACGTCGAGGTACACCGTCGCAGTGTCGCCCTCGACGGAGAACCGCCAGTGCCGGTAGCGGTCCGGGCCCGTGTCGAAATCGACCTGCGGGGGACCGTCCGGCCGGTCCGCGGTCGCGGTGTCCTCCGCGACGGCGTTGACCGGCTCCTCCAGGACCGTCACCGTGAGACCTCCCCTTGTCGTCTGAGCCACATTCTACGAGACTCTGACGACGGGGGGAAGAGGCGTAGACATTCCCTGGACGTGGCGAGGAGAGGGCGAGCGGTGACCGACGGCGCACCTGAGCTGACCTGGACCGAGGAGCCCACGCCGCGCTGGGACGCGGACAAGGCCGCGGCCTTCTCCCCCGCGGGCCCGACCGTGCACGGGCTCGGCGCCCCGGTGGACGGCGACGCGCTCGGCGACGCGTGGTGGCGGGTCGAGACGACGGCGGGCGAGGTCGCCGGCTTCGGGCGGCTCGACGACACCTGGGGCGACGCGGAGGTGCTCGTCGCCGTCGTCCCGGCCTTCCGCGGGCGCGGGGTCGGCGCCTGGGCGATGGACCGGCTCACCGACGAGGCCGCCGCCCGCTCGCTGAACTACGTCTACAACGTCGTCCCGGTCGGCCACCCCGAGCGCGAGACCGTGAGCTCGTGGCTCGGCGGCCAGGGCTTCGACGCCCGCGACACCGGCGAGCTCCGGCGCCGCGTCACCACCCGCGCGGCGACGACGGCCCCGTCGCAGTAGGGCCGGCGCTGCGCCCGACGAACGGCCCGCTCGTCACCGAAGAAGGTGACCAACGGGCCGTTCGTGCCATCGGAGTGGGCGCTCAGCCCATCGTCTTCGCGCCGTCGAGGTGCTCGCGGACCATGTCGGCGTGCCCGGCGTGCTGGGCGGTCTCCGCGACGACGTGCAGGAACACCCGCCGGACCGACCGCGACGCGCCCGGTTCGAACCACGGCGCCTCGGGCAGCGGGTACGAGGCATCGAGGTCGGCGGTGGCCACGAACGCGTCCGTGGCCGCCGCGACCGCAGCGTAGTGCGCGAGCACCGACTCCAGCGTCTCGTCGCCGATCAGGTTGAACTCGTCGTGGCGCATGTCCCCGTCGGCCATCCGCTGCTGGATCACCGGGTCGTCCCAGTCGATCTCGGGCCAGTCCATCGACAGTGCCTCGGTGCCTTCCTGGGCGAACCTGAGCCAGCCCGCCTCGGTGTCGGCCACGTGCTTGATCAGCCCGGCGAGGTTCAGCACCGACTTCGTCGTCCGGCGGGTGGCCTGCTCCTGGTCGAGCCCCTCGACCGTCTGGAGCAGGAACCCGCGGTGGGCTCGCAGGGTCTCGACGATGTCGCGGCGCTCGCCGGTGAGGGTGTCGAGGTCGACGGGGTTCTCGGTCACGGTGTCCTCCGGAGTTCCTGCTGGTGAGGACCACGATAGGGATGGAGGCGGTCAGCTCCTGTCCTGCTTGCCTGGTCGATCGCGGAGGAAGTGCCGACGCTCTCGCTGTGATCGAGTTCCGTGCGGCGGCACGCGTCAGATCTGGTGGGTTCCGCCGCACCGTTCTCGATCACGGCATCACGACCGCGAGCGGAGCACCCGCCGCAGGTTCGCGACGAACGCCTCGGGGTTCTCGGTCAGCTCGTACCAGTGGGTGCGCACGACGACCCACCCCTCGGCGGTGAGCGCCGCCTGCCGCGGTCCGTCGACGAGGAAGGCCCGCAGGTCCCGGTGGTAGGCCCAGCCGTCGATCTCGAGGATCACCTTCTCCGCGAGGAAGGCGACGTCGACGACGGCGCGGCCGAAGCCCGGCACGTCCATCGGCAGGTTCGCCACCCACCCGTCGATCCCGCCTCTGCGCATCCGGGTGTGCGCGAGACGTTCGGCCTCGGACACCGCCCCACCCGCGGCGAGCGCGAGCAGGCGGGCCGTCACGGGTGCCCCACGACGCCCGGACCTCCGGACCTGGGCCCGCCGGAGCGCCTCCAGGGTCACCACCTGCCGCTGCAGCGCCCGGTCCACGACGCGGGCTCCGCGGTCGACGCCCAGGGTCGCGGCCGCGTCGAGCACCGTCGGGACGGGCGTGGTGACCCGCAGCCCGTGCCGCACGGTCCGATCCGCCCCCGGCACCGTGCGACGGACGAGCAGCACCCCGGGGCGACGACGGTGCTGGCGCTCCCGCTCGACGGCGATCTCGAGGGGCGCCGGCCTGACGTCGAGGAGTCCCCACCACCACGCGGCGGCCGGCCCCACCAGGACCGCTTCCCCGCCGACCGAGAGCATCGCCGCGCGGATCGTGGCCCGCGGCGTCTCCTCGTGGGTCGCGACCAGGTAGACGCGGTACGCGATGCGGAACCACTGCTTCGTCGCGACACGGCGCCGGATCGTCGAGTCGCTGAACCCGAGTTCGCGCGCCTGGTCGAGGGAGATGACGCCGTCCTGGCGGCGCAGCAGTGCGTGCAGCCGAGCGTCGCGTCGGCGTTGCTCTTCGATGCCCATGCCTCTTCGACGCAGCCCGGCCCCCGCCGGATCCACCGAATTCGGCGGGTGATCGACTTCTGTGCGGCGGATCGCAACAGGCTCGTTCTGACGCGTTCTGCCGCACGGAGGTCGATCACGACGGCGGGACCGCCCCGGCGGGCCGGCAACACCGGGGAGGCGGCGGGGTGAGCGTCAGGAAGCCGGAGTGGTCGACGTCGGCCCGGTGGGCCGGCCAAGGCCCGACGGCCGGGCGGTCACCCCAGCGCCGGCAGCAGCACCGCCGCGACCTGCTCCCCCAGCTCGCGGGGCGCCAGTGGGCCGGCCGGGTCGTACCACTTGTAGACCCAGTTCGCGGCGCCGAGACAGGTGTTGACGAAGGCCTTGGTCGCCATGGGGAGCCGGTGCCCCGTCGCCGCGAGGTGCTCCTCGACCACGCCGAGCACCACCGCCTCGTACGCCCGACGACGCTCCAGGATCGGCTCGGCCAACGCCCCCGGCAGCTCCGACTCCTCCTCGAAGCAGATCTTCAGCAAGTCCTGGTGCTCACACGTGTACGCGACCCGCTCGACGATCAGCCCGCGCACCGCCTCGAGCGGTGACGGCGCCGCCGCGACGATGTCGCGGGCGCCCCGGAGGCTCTCGTCGAGCACCTCCTCGTAGACCGCGACGAGCAGGTCCTGCTTCGTACGCCAGTAGTGGTAGATCGCGGGCTTCGACAGACCGACCCCGTCGGCGATGTCGTTCATCGACGCGGCGCGGTACCCGCGTCGGCTGAACACCTCGACGGCGGCGTCCTGGATGCGACGACGCTTCTCGTCGGCCCGGGTCCCACCCGCCAGGCCGTCGTCCCGAGCCGCCATCGGTACCCCCCTCACCCGTCGCCCCCGTCGATGTTGACGCCTGCGTG
Source organism: Actinomycetospora sp. (assembly GCA_025925615.1). Lineage (GTDB taxonomy): Bacteria > Actinomycetota > Actinomycetes > Mycobacteriales > Pseudonocardiaceae > Actinomycetospora. Next base: position 5,386 of record JAICLN010000015.1, read on the forward strand.
TGGCGCAGCCTACTTTCGTCCGACCGGTCGGTCGAACCCCGAGTACCAGGAGCGCGGACATGGCCTTCGAGCTGGACGAGGCGCACGAGGACTTCCGGGCGAGCGTCCGGTCCTTCACCGACCAGCGCGTCCGTCCCGTCGTCGACGAGGCCGAGCGCTCCGGGCGGCCACCGGAACGGCTCTGGAAGGAGATGGGCGACGCCGGACTGCTCGGCCTGCTCACCCCGGCCGAGCACGGCGGGTCGGCGGGCGAGGGCGGCGAGTCGCTCGCGATCACGCTGCTCGCCGAGGAGCTCTCCCGCGCCTGCGGCGGGATCGCGGTGAGCGCCCTGGTCAGCGCCTACATGGCCGGGCCGCACCTGGTCCGCTACGGCACGCCCGAGCAGCAGCAGCACTGGGTCCCCGCCCTCGCTGCCGGCACCGCGATCGCGGCCATCGCCGTCACCGAACCGGGCGCGGGCTCCGACGTCGCGGGCATCACGACGAAGGCCCGGCACACCGACCAGGGCTGGGTGATCGACGGCCGCAAGATGTTCATCACCAACGCCGGGCTGGCCGACGTCGTCATCGTCGGCGCCAAGACCTCCCCCGACGCCGGGCACCGCGGGATCACCACCTTCGTCGTCCCCGCCGACACGCCGGGCCTCTCGCTCGGCGCCCCGCTGCAGAAGATGGGCTGGCACTCCTCGGACACCCGCGAGGTGGTCCTCGACGGCGTCACGGTCGGAGACGACGCCGTCCTCGGCGGCCAGGACCGCGGCTTCTACCAGATCATGGCGGCCTTCCAGCTCGAGCGCGTGGTGCTCGCCGGGATGGGCCTCGGGCACGCGGCGGAGGCGATCGCGTCGGTCACCGCCTACGTCCGGGACCGCGAGGTCGCGGGCGCGCCGCTGACCGCGCTGCAGACGATCCGCCACCGCATCGCCGCGATGGGGATCGAGCTCGACGCGGCCCGCGCGCTGACCTACCAGGCCGCGGACCGGCTCGACCGCGAGCACCCCGAGGCCGCCCGCTCCGTCGCCGCCGCCAAGTACTTCGCCGCCAAGGCCGCCGACCACATCGTCGACGAGGCCCTCCAGCTCTTCGGGGGCGCGGGCTACCTGGAGGAGACGCCGATCGTGCGCCACCAGCGCGACGTGCGGATCCTGCGCATCGGCGGCGGCACCGACGAGATCCAGCTCGAGATCCTCTCGAAGCGGCTCGTCCCGTGACGGCGAACGGCACCCGCCCGTCGAGGGAGGTACCGGCGCCCAGCCCCCCTGGGGCGCCGGTGCCTCCCTCGGCGGACGACGTCCTGCACGCGGCGGAGATCGCGCGGGCCGGCGGCGACACCAGCCGCTACCCGGGCACCCTCACCGCCCGCCAGCGCCTCGACGTCCTCCTGGACGAGGGCAGCTTCGTCGAGGACGGCCTGCTCGCCGGGTCGCTCCCGGCCGACGGCGTCGTGACCGGGGTCGGGACGGTCGAGGGGCGGCCGGTCGCGGTGATCGCGCACGACTTCGGCGTGAAGGCCGGCTCCTGGGGCGAGCTGACCTGCGAGAAGCAGATCCGCATCCTCGAGCGCGCCGACCGCGACCTGCTGCCGGTCTTCTACCTCGTCGACTCCGCGGGCGGGCGGCTCACCGACCAGATGGGCTTCTTCCCCGGACGGCGGGGCGCGAGCGCCATCTTCCGGCTGCAGGTGGCCCTGAGCGGCCGCGTCCCCCAGATCTGCTGCCTGCACGGGCCGTCCGCGGCGGGCGGGGCGTACATGCCGGCGTTCACCGACTGGGTCGGGATGGTCGAGGGCCGGGCCTCGATGTTCCTCGCGAGCCCGCGCGTGGCCGAGAAGGTCACCGGTGAGCACACCACCGGAGAGGAGATGGGCGGCGCGCACATGCACGCCGAGGTCTCGGGCTGCGGGGACTCGGTGTTCGAGCACGACTGGCAGGCCGTCGCGGCCGCCCGCCTGCTCCTGGACTACCTCCCCGACGACTGGACGCAGCGCCCCGCCGTCGTCGAGCCCGTCGACCCCGAGGAGACCGACGGGACCGGCGTCATCCCCGACGACCCGGTGACCGGCTACGACGTCGTCGAGGTCATCGACCGGCTCGTCGACGCGGGCACGTTCTTCGAGATCAAGCCGGACTGGGCGCCGGAGATCGTCGTCGGGCTGGCCCGGCTCGAGGGCCGCGTGGTCGGGCTCGTCGCGAACCAGCCGAGCACGCGCTCCGGCGCCATCCACGTCGACTCCGCCGACAAGGCCACCCGGTTCATCTCCTGGTGCGACGCCTTCAACATCCCGCTGGTCTTCCTCCAGGACGTCCCCGGCTTCATGGTCGGTGTCGCCGTGGAGCGTCAGGGCATCATCCGTCACGGCGCGAAGCTGATCACCGCGATGGCCTCGGCGGAGGTCCCGAAGTTCTCGGTGATCCTGCGCAAGGCCTATGCCGCCGGCTTCTACGCGATGTGCGCGCCGGGCTTCGAGCCGCGCGCCACCATCGCGCTGCCGAGCGCGTTCATCGGCGCGATGGGCCCGGAGGCCTCGGTCAACGCGGTCTACGCGCGCAAGGTCGCCGACATCGCGGACTCCGACGAGCGCGCGGCCTTCGTCGCCGCCCGCGTCGAGGAGCACCGCGCGGAGATCAACCTGCTGCGGATGGCGTCCGACCTGGTCGTCGACACCATCGTCCCCGGTGAGGAGCTGCGGGCCGAGCTCGCCGTGCGCCTGCGCCACGCGGAGCGGTGGACGCGCTCCGCGCCCCGTCGCCACCACGCTGTCAGCCCCGTGTAGTACGCCTTTCCCCGGACACCCCGGCCGTCAGGAGGACCCCGGTCATGGACGATCGCGACACCCTGGGCGCCCTGATCTCGGCGCCGCTGATCCCGCTGCGCCCCGAGCAGCGCTCGGAGCGCTACGCCGGTGAGATCGCGCACGCCCGCGCGCTGCACGACACCGACCCCGACGACTACTGGGCGTGGGTCGCGCAGCAGCACCGCTGGTTGCGCCCGTGGGACACCGTGCGCACCGGCGAGCTCGGCGACTTCCGATACTTCGACGGCGGGCTGATCAACGTCGCCGACAACTGCGTCGACCGGTGGGCGGAGTCGACCCCGGACCGCCGTGCGGTGGTGTGGGAGGGCGAGCCCGGCGACAGCCGGACCCTGACCTACGCCGAGCTCGCGGACGAGGTGTCGCGCCTCGGCGCGGGCCTGGCCGCGCTCGGCGTGCAGAAGGGCGACGTCGTCGCGATCTACATGCCGAACCTCGTCGAGGCGTTCACGGCGATCCACGCGTGCAACCGCATCGGCGCGATCTACACGGTGCTCTTCTCCGGGTTCGGGCGCGACGCCGTGGCGTCCCGGCTGGAGGCGGCGCGCGCGAGCGTCGTCGTGGTCGCGGACGCGATCTACCGGCGCGGGAAGCCGGTGCCGCTGCTCGAGACGCTGCGCGCGGCGCGGGCTCAGATATCCGATTCCGGCACCCCGACGCTGCGCCACACCGTCGTCGTCGACCGCACCGGCCACGGCGTCCCGCTCACCGAGGACGAGACGTCCTACCGCGATCTCGTCGACGCGCACCCGGAGGGCAGCGCCGTCGTCCCGCTCGACCCGAACGAGCCGGCGTTCCTGATCTTCACCAGCGGCACCGAGTCGCGGCCCAAGGGCGTCGTGCACTCCGTCGGCGGGTTCCTGCTCGGGACGTGGGCGAACGCGCACTGGCAGGCCGCGCTCACCGACGACGACGTCTACTGGGTGGCCGCCGACGTCGGGTGGCTGACCTTCCCGATCCAGGCCGTGATCGGCGGGCTGGCCAACGGCGCGACGATCGCCTGCTACGAGGGCGCCCTCGACACGCCGGGGCCGTCGCGGTTCTACGACGTGTGCTCCAAGCACGGCGTGACGAAGGTGCTGTGCGCGCCGACGGTGCTGCGGATGCTGCGCAAGTTCGGCGACGACCTGGTCCGCGAGCACCCGCTGCCCGCGCTGTCGCTCATCACGGTGCAGGGCGAGCCGCTCGACGGCGAGACGTTCACCTGGGCGACGACGACGCTGGGCGTGCCGGTCGTCAACGCCTACGGCCAGACCGAGACCGGCTCCACCTGGACCTACCCGGTGTCCGGGGTGGACGACCTCAAGGCCGGCTCCGCGGGCACGACGCTGCCCGGGCACGCCTGCGAGGTCGTCGACGACGACGGCCACCCGGTGCCGGCGGGGGTGAAGGGCAACCTCGTCATGACCCGGCCGTTCCCGACGCTCGCCCGCACCGTCTGGGACGACCACGACCGCTACCTCTCGACCTACTTCTCCCGGTTCCCGGGCAAGTACGCGACCAATGACGAGGCCGTGGTCGACCACGACGGGCACCTGTGGGTGCTCGGGCGCGCCGACGACGTCATCAACGTCGCCGCGCACCGCCTCTCGACCATGGAGATCGAGGCCGTGGTCGGCTCGCACCCCCGGGTGATGGAGGCGGCCGTGGTCGGCGTCCCCGACGAGACGAAGGGGACGGTGCCGGTGGCGTTCGTGACGGTGTCCTCCGGCTCGGCGGACGGCGTGCCCGACGAGGTGAGGAAACTGGTCGGGGACACCATCGGCGGTATCGCCCGGCCGGACCGCGTCATCGTCACGGCCGCGATGCCGAAGACCCGCACCGGGAAGATCATGCGACGGCTGATGCGCGAGGTCCTGCTGCACGGCGAGGCCCGCAGCGACACGAGCGCGCTCGAGGACCCGTCGTCGCTGGACGTCGTGGCCGCGGCGGTGCGTGCGTGAGCGGTCTGTGGTTCGAGGAACTGACGGAGGGCCTGGTCGTCGAGCACGCGACCCGGCGCACGGTCACCGAGACCGACAACGTGCTGTTCACGACGATGACGATGAACCCGGCGCCGCTGCACCTCGACCACGACTACGCCTCGCGCACCGAGTTCGGCCGCCCGCTGGTCAACAGCATGTTCACGCTGGCGCTCGTGGTCGGGCTGAGCGTGCCGGAGCTGACCCTGGGGACGATCGTCGCGCAGCTCGGGCTCACCGACTGCTCGTTCCCGGCGCCGGTCTTCCACGGCGACACGATCCGGGTCGAGACGGAGGTCGTCGAGGCCCGGGAGTCGCGGTCGCGCCCGGACGCCGGGATCGTCGTGTTCGCGCACCGGGCGTACAACCAGCGCGACGAGCTGGTCTGTTCGGCGCGCCGGACCGGCCTGATGCACCGGAGGCCCGCGTCGTGACCGTCCCGCGCTCGCTGTTGTTCGTCCCCGGAGGACGCGCGGACATGGTCGCGAAGGCGCCGCGCTCGTCGCCCGACGCGATCGCGGTCGACCTCGAGGACGCGGTCGCGGCCGACGACAAGGACACGGCGCGGCCGACCGCGGTCGGGGCGGTCCTCGACCTTCCCGAGGACGCGGGGGCGGTGCTGGTGCGCGTCAACCCGCCGGGCACGCCCTGGTTCGACGACGACGTCGAGGCCGTGGGCCGCACCCGCGCCGGAGTGGTGCTCCCCAAGTACGAGGACCCGGCGCAGCTGCGGGATCTGCGGGACCGGGCTGGAGAGCGGCCCGTCGTCGTCGGGATCGAGACCGCGCGCGGGGTGGCCCGGGCGCGGGAGCTGCTGTCCGAGCCGGGCGTGCTGGCCGGGTACTTCGGCGCCGAGGACTTCATCGCCTCGGTCGGTGGTCGGCGGACCCCGTCGAGCCGCGAGGTGCTGTTCGCGCGCTCCGAGGTGCTGCTCGCGGCCCGGCTGGGCGGGGTCGGGGCGCTCGACCAGGCCGTCGTGAACGTGCGCGACGCCGAGTTCTTCCGCACGGACGCCGGCGAGGGCCGCGACCTCGGGTACGACGGCAAGATCTGCATCCACCCGTCGCAGGTGACGCTCGCGCACGAGGTGTTCACACCGTCCGAGGAGGACGTCGCGCACGCCCGCGACGTCGTCGAGGCCGGGCGCGCCGGGGTGGGCGTGGTGAACGGCGAGATGGTCGACGACGTGCACCTCCGGATGGCCGCGGCGGTGCTGGCCCGGGCGGGGGTGGAGGCGTGAGGGTCGGGCTGATGCTGCCGAACACCGCCGACCCGCGCGAGATCCCGGTGCTCGCGGCCCGGGCCGAGGAGCTGGGGTTCGACCTGGTGGCCGCCGGGGAGCACGTGCTCTTCGGCAGCCCGACCGCGAACGCCTTCGTGACCCTGGCGGCAGCGGCCGCCACGACGTCGCGGATCCGGCTCGTCTCGGCGGTGACGCTGCTGCCGCTCTATCCCGCGGTCCTCGCGGCGAAGATGACCGCGACGCTGGACCGGGTCTCCGGCGGCCGGTTCGAGCTCGGCGTCGGGGTCGGGGGCGAGAACCCCGCGGAGTACGCGGCGTGCGGGGTGCCGGTGCGCGCCCGCGGCCGTCGGATGGACGAGGCCCTGCCGACCGTGCGGGCCTACCTGGCCGGCGAGACCGTGACCGTCGAGGGCGAACCGACCCGGCTCGACCCGCTACCCGTCGGGCCGGTGCCGATCTGGGTCGGCGGGCGGTCCGAGGCCTCGATGCGTCGGGCCGGGCGCGCCGGCGAGGTGTGGATGCCCTACCTGTGCAGCCCGGACCGCGTCGCCCGGGGCCTGCGGCTCGCGAACGACGTGGCCGCCGAGCAGGGCCGTCCGCCGGTGACGGGCGGGCTGCTGGCGTGGTCCGCGGTCGGGCCGTCGCGCGCGGAGGCGCGCGCCCTCGCCGTCGGGACCCTGCAGCGGATCTACGGGCAGGACATGGACCGCATCGTCGACGCGTGCGTCCCGCACGGGAGCGGCGACGACGTCGTCGCGCGGTTCACGGAATACGCCGACGCCGGGGCCGAGCAGATCCTCTTCGCGCCCCTCTGCGCCGAGGGTGGACAGCTGGCCGCGATCGAGGAGGTGGGCGCCGCACTGCTGACCCGGACCCACCGCCCTGGCTAGGCTCGCTGCGCCCGTGCGCTGCGCCATCCCCGGGAGAGTCCGTGACCCACCTCGACGTCATGGCCTCGACCCGGCGGTCACCCGAGGCCGTGCTCGACTACCTCGGGCCCGGCGCGAACGTGGTCGTCGGCGCGTCGAACGGCGAGCCCATGGCGCTGGTCGACGCGATCGAGGCCGGGGCGTCGCGACTGGAGGGCGTGCGCCTGCACCAGATGCTCGCGACCCGGGAGCGTCGGTACATCGACGGAGAGTTCCCCGAGCTGCGCCACGTCTCCTACTTCCTCTCGCCGGCCAACCGGGCGGCCTTCCACGCGGGGCACTGCGACCTGGTGCCGAACTCCTTCAGCGAGGTCCCCCGGATCCTGCGCCGCTCGGTCCACCCGGACCTCGTGATCACGACGGTGTCGGTCCCCGACCGGCACGGCTACATGTCCCTCGGCGCCAACGCCGAGTACACGGCGTCGCTGATCGGGGAGGTCCCGTTCTTCGTCGAGGTCAACGGGTCCACCCCGCGGACCTTCGGCGGCAACCAGCTGCACGTCAGCGACATCGTGGGGTGGTGCGCGAACGACCGGCCGATGGTCGAGGTGCCCGGGCCCCCGGTCGGCGACCGCGACCGGGCGATCGCCGCCCTCGTCGCCGAGCGGATCCCGGACGGGGCGACGCTGCAGGTCGGCATCGGGGCGGTCCCGGACATGGTCCTCGCCGGGCTGACCGGCCACCGCGATCTGGGTGTGCACACCGAACTGCTGGGCAGCGGCTTCGTCGACCTCGTCGAGGCCGGTGTGATCACGGGGACGCGCAAGGCCACCCACCGCAACAAGATCGTAACGACCTCGGCGATCGGCGATCAGCGGCTGTACGACTTCGTCGCCGACAACCCCGGCGTGGAGTTCCACCCCGTCGACCACACCAACGACCCGACGGTCATCTCCCGCGAGCCGGACATGTACGCGGTCAACGCGACCCTCGAAGTCGACTTCCTGGGGCAGTGCGCCTCGGAGTCGCTTGGCAGCCAGTACCTCTCCTCGTCCGGCGGGCAGCCGGACTTCGCCCGCGGCGCCGTCATGAGCGAGCGCGGCCACGCCTACATCGTGCTGCACTCCAGCACGGCGGACGACACGGTCTCCCGGATCGTGCCCCGGCTCCACCCCGGGGCGGCCGTGACCACGTTCAAGAACATCGTCGACAACGTGGTGACCGAGTACGGCGTCGCCGAGCTGCACGGCCGCAGCATCGCCGAGCGGACGCGGCGGCTCATCGCGGTCGCGCACCCGGCGTTCCGGGACGAACTGACCGCGCAGGCGCGCTCGCTGGGGTACCTGTGACCGCCGACGACGGGATCCCGCTCAGCGAGGAGGACTGCGCGATCCTGGCGCTGGAGTGCGCCACGGTCGTCGGTCACACCTGCCACGTCGTGGTCCTGGGGCCGGGGCCGGTCGACGCACCGGCGATCCGGGAGCGGATCCGCGCGCGCCTCGACGTGGCGCCCGAGCTCCGCTACCGCCTCGGCGGCCCGCCCGAGCACCCCGAGTGGGTCCCGGCGACGGCGATCGACCTGTCCGCCCACGTCCTCGAGCGCCCCGGGGAGCCCCTGGACGAGCCCGCCCTCCAGACCTTCGTCGCCGACCGCTTCTGCGAGCACCTGGACCGGACGCGCCCGTTGTGGGCGATCGACGTGGTCCCCCTCGCCGACGGGGGCACCGCCCTGGCCTGGCGCGTCCACCACGCCCTCGCCGACGGCACGACGTTCGTCCGGCTCGCCCGCACGGTGCTGTTCGACGACGAGCCGACCGCGCACGAGCCGACCCCGGCGCCCACGCCCGCCGCGATCGCCGAGGACCACGCCCGGCGCCACGAGCACCTGCGGGGCTTCCTGCGGCGGGAGTTCACCGCCCAGGCCCGCCGCTCGCCCTTCGACGGGACCATCGGCACCCGCCGCGCGGTCGCCTTCGCCGACGCGAGCGTGTCCCGTCTCCACGCCGCGGCGCACGTCGCCGGCGGGACCCTCAACGACGCGGTGCTCGCGGTGGTGGCCGGGGCGCTGCGCCGGTGGCTCGAGCACCACGGCGCGGGCGTGCACGACCTGCGCGGGCGGGTGCCGGTGAGCCTGCACCACGGGGGGGCCGGAGCACTGAACCGCGACTCCTGGTTCACCCTGGCCCTCCCCGTGGACGTCGCGGACCCCCTCGAACGGGTCCGCGCGGTGCACCGGGGCACGGCCGCCCGGAAGGACGGGCACGACGCGGAGCGGCTGGACGCGCTGGTGCGCCGGCTCGCGGCGGCGTCACCGGCGCTGCACCGCGTCGTGGCGGCCGTGCAGGCCAGCGCACGGGAGTTCACGGTCAGCGTCTCCAACGTCATCGGGTCCCGCGGGCCGGTGACCGTGCTCGGTCGGCCGGTGCGCAGCGTCCGCCCGGTCGTCGAGATCGGGCCACGTCACGCGCTGCGCGTGGGCGCCATGTCCACCGGCGACACGTTGGCGTTCGGGATGTGCGTCGACCCGGGGATCGTGGCGGACGTCGACCGTCTCGTGGCCGGGCTCGGGCAGGAGGTCGCGGCGCTGATCGCGGCCGCCCAGGCCTGACCGGGCCGGGGCCGCACGACCCGCGATGTGACCGGTTGCATGGCCGTACCGAATAGTAGGACTTCCGAGTAACCGCAGGGTCGCGCGACCGTGGATGGGGCACATCCCCCATCGCTCGGAGGCACCTCTTGGGTCACCCCGTCGCCCTGACAACCGGCCACCCTGCCGTGATGCTCGGGGTCGGCGCCTACCGGCCACGGCGCACGGTCACGAACGACGAGGTGTGCGCGAACCTCGAGGTCGACGCCGAGTGGGTGCACGCCCGTTCCGGGATCCGGACGCGGCACTTCGCGGAGGCCGACGAGACCGTCGTCGCCATGGGCACCGCGGCCGCACGCGACGCGCTGGCGGCCGCCGGCCTGGACGCGGCCGACGTCGGGGTCACCCTCGTCGCGACGATGTCCGCGGACGGCGCCGCCCCGCAGGTCGCGACCCGCGTCGCGCACGAGCTCGGGGCGGTCCCCGGCGCGGCGATGGACGTCGGGGCCGCGTGCGCCGGGTTCTGCTACGCGCTCGAGGTGGCGGCCTCGATGGCGGCCGGGCACGGCGCCGTGCTGGTGGTCGGGGTCGAGCGGGTGACCGACATCATCGATCCGACCGACCGGTCCACGTCGTTCCTGTTCGGCGACGGGGCGGGCGCGGTGGTGGTCGGGCCGGCCGGCACTCCCGGGATCGGGCCGGTGGCCTGGGGAGCCGACGGGTCGCAGGCCGAGCTGATCATCCAGTCGCCGTCGTGGGTCGAGCACGCCCGAGGACTGGACGAGCGCATGCCCGCGCTGCGGATGCAGGGCCCGCCGGTCTTCCGCTGGGCCACCACCCGGATGCCGCCGCTGGCCCACCAGGCCCTCGAGCGGGCCGGGATGAAGCCCGAGCAGCTCGACGCGTTCGTCCCGCACCAGGCCAACGCCCGGATCACCCACGGCCTGGTCAAGGCCCTCGGACTGCCCGAGCACGTGGCCGTGGCGCGGGACGTCGAGACGACCGGGAACACGTCGGCCGCCTCGGTCCCGCTCGCGATGCACGCGCTGCTGACGTCGGGTGAGGCGCGGCCGGGCGACCACGCCCTGCTGCTCGGGTTCGGGGCCGGACTGACGTTCGCCGCGCAGGTGGCGACGCTGCCGAGGTACGCGTGACGCCCGCGGCGAGCAGCACACTGAGCTGACGTGCCCGCGAGCACTGAGTGGACCCTCAGGGCTCCTCGGGCAGCCCTCACGGTCCACTCGGTGTGCTCCGGGATGCCCAGGCGCCTCCGAGTGGACCCCCACGGCTGCGCCGGCAGCCACCGGGGTCCACTCGGCGCGTCGGCGTCGGCGCGCCAGCGCTAACGGTGCCCGGCGATCCCCCGCGGCGCGTAGGTCTCGCCGAGCTCGGTCAGCTCGCGCTCGTCGAGCTCCAGGTCGACCGCGGCGACGGCGTCGTTCAGGTGCTCGAGCTTCGTGGCCCCGATGATCGGCGAGTCCACCACCGGGTTGGCCATGACCCAGGCGAGCGCGACCTGGGCACGGCTGACCCCGCGCTTCTCGGCGATCTCGGCGACCTTCTCGACGATGTGCCGGTCGGAATCCTGGTAGAGCGTCTTGCCGAACTCGTCGGTCTCGCCGCGGTTCGTCGTCTCGTCCCAGTCGCGGGTGAGCTTGCCGCGCGCGAGGGGGCTCCACGGGATCGAGCCGATGCCCTCGTCCGCGCAGAGCGGCAGCATCTCCCGCTCCTCCTCGCGGTAGAGCAGGTTGTAGTGGTCCTGCATCGTCACGAAGCGGGCCCAGCCGTTCGCGTCCTGCAGGTGCAGCGCCTTCGCGAACTGCCAGGCGAACATCGACGACGCGCCGATGTAGCGCGCCTTGCCGGACTTCACGACGTCGTGGAGCGCCTCGAGCGTCTCCTCCAGCGGCGTCTCCGGGTCGAACCGGTGGATCTGGTAGAGGTCGACGTAGTCCATGCGCAGGCGCGACAGCGAGTGGTCGATCCCGGTCATGATCGCCTTGCGGGAGAGCCCCGCGCCGTTCGGGCCCGGGCGCATCCGGTTGAAGACCTTGGTGGCGACGACCAGCTCGTCGCGATCGCCCATCTCGTTCAGCCAGCGGCCGGTGATCTCCTCGGAGGTCCCCTGCGAGTAGACGTCGGCGGTGTCGAAGAAGTTGATCCCCGCGTCGAGAGCCGCGGAGAAGAAGGGCTTGGCGTCGTCGGAGGGCAGCGCCCAGGGCCAGCGGTCGTTGGGCTCGCCGTAGCTCATGGTGCCCAGGCAGATGCGGGACACGTCCAGGCCGGTCGAGCCGAGCTTCGTGTACTCCATGCTCTCTGCCTACCCCGGCACCGGACCCGCCGCACCCGCCGGACTCATCGTCGGGGCCCACCGGAAAGCACGAACGGTCCGTTCGTCACCGAAGAAGGTGACGAACGGACCGTTCGTGGGTGAACCGGGACCGATCTACTCCGCGTGGTGCGACTGCTGGAGGCCGTACACCGGGGTGTCGATGCCCTCCTGGCGGGCCTTGAGCTGGAGCGCCAGGTAGAGCGAGTAGTGCCGGCTCTGGTGCAGGTTGCCGCCGTGGAACCACAGGTTCTGCTGCTGGGTGGGCTTCCACATGTTGCGCTGCTCGCCCTCCCACGGCCCCGGGTCCTTGGTGGTGTCCGAGCCGAGGCCCCACACCTTCCCGACCCGGTTCGCCATGTCCGCGCCGATGATGTCGGCCACCGAAGTGATCATCGAGCGGTAGCCGGTGGCCAGCACCACGAGGTCGGCCTCGAGCTCGGTGCCGTCGTCGAGGCGCACCCCGGTCTCCGTGAACTCGCTGACCTGCCCCTTCGCGAGCTTGACCCGGCCGTCCGCGACCAGCTCGGCCGCGCCGACGTCGATGTAGTAGCCCGAGCCGCGGCGCAGGTACTTCATGAACAGGCCGGACTCGTCGTCGCCGAAGTCCAGGTCGAAGCCGGCGTCGCGCAGCCGCTGGTAGTAGTCGGCGTCGCGCTCCTTGGCCTGGTCGTAGGCGGGCTTCTGGAAACCGGCCATGATCTGGTAGGGCAGCGAGGCGAAGACGAGGTCTGCGGTGCGGGTGGTGATCCCGCTGCGCACCGCCTCCTCGGAGTACAGCCCGCCGAGGGCGAGCTCCATGAGCGTGTCGGACTTGATGATGTGCGTCGACGAGCGCTGCACCATCGTGACGTCGGCGCCGGCCTCCCAGGCCGCCCCGCAGATGTCGAACGCGGAGTTGTTCGAGCCGATGACGACGATCTTCTTGCCCTCGTAGCCCTGCGGCCCGGAGTGCTCCGAGGAGTGCTGGATCTCCCCACGGAAGCGGTCCATGCCCGGGAACTCGACCTTGTTCGGCTTGCCCGAGACGCCCATGGCGAACACCACCTGGCGCGGGCGGAGCACGACCTCCTCGGGGCCGTTCCCGCGGTCGCGCTGGACCTTCACGGTCCAACGGCCCTCGGCCTCGTCGAACTCCGCCGACTCCGCCGTCGTCGAGCCCCAGTAGTTGATCTCCATGACCTTGGCGTACATCTCGAGCCAGTCCGCGATCTTGTCCTTGGGCGCGAACACCGGCCAGTTGTCCGGGAAGGGCATGTAGGGCAGGTGGTCGTACCAGACCGGGTCGTGCAGGGCGAGGCTCTTGTAGCGCTTGCGCCAGGAGTCGCCGGGCCGCTCGTTGCGCTCGATGACGATCGCCTCGACACCGAGCTGGCGCAGCCGGGCCGAGAGCGCGATGCCGCCCTGCCCGCCGCCGATGATGACGACCTCGGGCTGGCGCGAGTACCCCAGCTCCTCCGCCTCGCGCTCGCGCTGCTCCTTCCACGTCTCGCGGTCGGGATCGGCGCCGTGCAGCGTGCCCTTCGGACGGTTCTCGCGCTGGTTCTCCTCGAAGCCCTTGAGCTCGTCGAGGGTGGTCAGCAGCGTCCAGGCCTTGCCGTCGCGCAACCGGACGTGACCGGTCCCCCGGCCCACCGCGGTCTCGAACGTCAGCCAGGCCTCGTCGACGCCGTCGGCGCTGGTCGGCTCGCCGGTGACGGCGAAGTCCGTCGGGGCGACGTGGTCGAGCACCGAGTTCAGCAGATCGGCGACCTGGTCGGAGCCCTCGACGGTCTTGATGTTCCAGGTGAAGGCGACCAGGTCACGCCAGTAGCACTCGGCGTTGAACAGCGACACCGCCGCGGCGACGTCCCGGGCGGACAGCGCCTCCTGGAACGACGTCACCCACGACTCGACGCGAGCACCGACCTCGCTCTCGGGACGGTCCAGGGTCTGGGTCACGGCGCACCTCTTCCTCTTCGTGCGGGGCCCCTGCGCCGGCCCCGGGTGATCCGGTGACCACCGTCACCCGCGGACGCGCGCGCGGCAAGGGTTGCAGCGGTGTTGCGACGTCGGGTGCGGAACAGCGTCCCGGATCACACTGGACGTCGAGTGCACTCGAGGTCGTAGCGTCGCTGCCGTGATCGACCCACGACCATCCTCTGCCGCTCCGCTCGCTCCGACGCGCCGCTGGTGGATCCTCGCCGTCATCGGCGTGGCCCAGCTGATGGTCATCCTCGACAACTCCATCGTGAACATCGCGCTGCCCTCGGCGCAGGCGGACCTCGGCTTCTCCGACGCCCAGCGGCAGTGGGTGGTGACGGCCTACGCGCTGGCGTTCGGCAGCCTGCTGCTGCTCGGCGGGCGGCTCTCGGACCTGTTCGGGCGCAAGGCCGCGTTCGTCGTGGGCCTCGTCGGGTTCGCCGTGGCGTCCGCCCTGGGCGGGCTCGCCCCGGGCTTCGGGCTGCTGGTGGGGGCCCGCGCGCTGCAGGGCGCGTTCGGCGCGCTGCTCGCGCCGGCGGCGCTGTCACTGCTCACGACGACGTTCCCGGCCGGCCGGGACCGCGCCCGCGCCTTCGGCGTGTTCGCGACCCTCGCCGGCTCCGGCGCGGCGATCGGGCTGCTGCTCGGCGGCACGCTCACCGAGTACGCCGACTGGCGCTGGTGCATGTACGTCAACGTCATCTTCGCGGTGATCGCGCTGGTCGGTGCGATGGTCCTGCTCCCGTCGCACCCGCCGCAGAACCGGCCGCACCTCGACCTCGCCGGCACCCTCACCGCGTCGGGCGGGCTGTTCTGCGTCGTCTTCGGGTTCGCGACCGCCGAGACCGAGGGCTGGACCTCGTGGGTCGTGTACGCGTTCCTCGCCGGCGGCATCGTGCTGCTCGCGGCGTTCGTGGTCATCCAGCGGCTGGTCCCGGCCCCGCTGCTCCCGTTGCGCGTGCTGCTCGACCGCCACCGCGGCGGCTCGTTCCTGACGATCCTCGTGCTCACCACCGGCATGTTCGGGGTGACGCTGTTCCTCGCCTACGTGCTGCAGCAGTACATGGGCTTCACCCCGGTGATGACCGGTGTCGCGATGCTGCCGATGGTCGCCGCGATCATGTCGGCGTCGACGACGATGCCGTCGCTGCTCCTGCCCCGGGTCGGTCCGAAGCCGCTGATCTTCGTCGGGCTGCTGCTGGGCGCGGGAGCGCTGTTCTGGTTCTCGTTCCTCTCCCCCGGGTCCTCCTACGCGAACGGCGTGCTCGGCCCGCTGATCGTCATGGGCCTCGGCATGGGCACCGCGATGTCGACCTCGATCAACACCGCGACCCTCGGCGTCGACCCGCAGGACGCCGGCGTGGCCTCGGCGACGGTGAACACGATGCAGCAGGTCGGCGGCTCGGTAGGGACGGCGCTGCTCTCCTCGATCGCGGGCACGGCCACCGCCGCCGCCCTCGCCGTCGCGGGCACCTCGCCGCGCACCGCGGCGCTGGCCGGGTACGACCGGGCCTTCGTCGTCGCCTCGGTGATCTTCCTCGTGGGCGCCGTGGTGTGCGCCTCGCTCGTGCCGGCGGGCCGTCCGCACGCAACCCCGGCGACGACGGCCACCCGCGAGCTCACGGGTGGCGACGACGCCTGGGGCGGCCCGGACACCGTGTCGGCGACGACGTCGGTGGCCTCCCGGGCGGACGGGAACGGGCTCGTCGGGCGGGTGCTCGACGGGTCCGCGACGCCGGGCGGCACGGTGAGGGCCACCGTGACGCTCATCGACGCCGGCGACGGCGCCCAGGTCGGGCGGGCCCGCACCGACCAGGACGGCTCCTACGCGCTCGCGGTGCCCCGGGCCGGCGACTACCTGCTCGTCTGCTCCGCGCCGGGCCGCCGCCCGGTGGCCGAGCGGGTGCGGGTGGCCGCGGTGGACCTGGCGATCTCCCGCGACCTCTGGACCCCGACGGGCTGAGTGGTCCCGCCGGACCGACGACGCGGATTTCC
>JAICLN010000057.1 GCA_025925615.1 Actinomycetospora sp.
ACCGGCCCAACCAGGTGGTCGAGAGCGTGGCGCACCTGTCGGTGGGCTCCCGGGGCTAGCGGGTAACCCGTGAGCATGCCTGACGACTTCGACGACCTGCCGTCCACTCTGCAGCGCTCCGAGAAGGGCGCCCGCGACACCTACGCCGCGGCCAAGGCCTCGGCCGAGGACACGTACGGCAAGGGCGAGCGCGCGGCCCGCACGGCGTACTCGGCGCTGAAGCACAGCTACGAGAAGGTCGGCGACCACTGGGAGGCCAAGGAGCAGAAGGGCCCCTCGGACTCGCGGGCCGAGAGTGGCGGGCAGGACCCGGACGGGACGCCGGCCGGCGGGGTCGACGCGAACGCCAGCAAGGAACACCTCTACGAGCGGGCCCAGCAGCTCGGCATCGAGGGACGCTCGAAGATGGACAAGGACGAGCTCGTGAAGGCGATCGAGAAGGCGAACGACCGGGCCACCCGCAAGGCCCGGGACGACTCGTGACCCCTCCCGAGGACGGCACGGACTGCGCGCCGGAGCCACCCGCCGTCGTCGGGACCACGCCGGACGGCCCGGCCGGGCTGGGTGGAGCGGACCTGCCGGAGCTGACCCCGATCGGGATGGGCGGCAACGGCCGCCGCCTCGGCTGGGTGGAGATCGTGATCGGCGCCGTCGTCTACGTCGCGGTGCAGGTCGGGGTCGGCGCGCTGGCGATCACGACGACGGGGCGGCTCCCGTCGGCCCCCTTCCTGCTCGCGATCTCGGCGGCGTCGGCCTTCGCGGCCGTGCTGGTCGCGGTGGTGCTGCGGGTGCGCTCCCCGAGCGCGCTCGGCATCCGGAAGGTGCCGCCCCGCGTGCTCGCGACGGCGGTCGGCCTCGGCATCGGGGTGTGGCTGCTCTCCCGGGTGCTGATCATCGTCTACGTCTCGATCACCGGGGACCAGAGCGACCCCCAGCAGGCGCTCACCCAGTTCTCCGGCGTGGCGGCGGCGTTCTGGGTGGTGCTGCTCGGGGGCGTGGTCGTCCCCTTGGGCGAGGAGCTGCTCTTCCGCGGCGTCGGCTACGGGTCGATGCGGCGCTACGGGCGCGTGGTCGCGACGATCGTGTCCAGCCTCGTGTTCGCGGTCGCGCACGGCTTCAACGTCGTCTTCCTCGCCGTCCTCGTGCTCGCGGTGCTGAACGCGCTGCTCTACGAGCGCACCCGATCGATCTGGCCGTGCTTCGTCACGCACGCCTCGTTCAACCTGTGCTCGTTCGTCATCCTGCTCCTCATCAGCTGATCCCTCCGACGGCGGCGAACCGAGCCCACGCGTGCCCGGAGCAGCAGGAGGGCACCCGTGCGGGACATCTGCTCACGTCCCGCTCTGGAGGACCCTTGACCACCGTCGCCGCCGACATCGAGATCCGTGACCCGGCGACCGACGAGCTCGTCGGGCGCGTGCGGCCCGCCGGGCCCGAGGAGGTCGACGACGCCGTCGGCCGCGCGGTCGCGGCCCGGACGGGCTGGGCGTGCACCGACCCCGCGGAGCGCGCCGGCCGGGTCCGCGACGCCGCGTCGGCCGTGCGCGCGCAGGCCGAGGAGCTCGCGCACCTCAACGAGACCGAGACCGGCCGCCCCTACGACGACGGGCTCGGCGGGGTGCTGGCCGCGGCCGGGACCCTCGAGCAGTACGCGGAGCTCGGGCCGCTGCACCGCGGCCGGTCCCTGCAGGGATCCTGGTCGGCCACCGACCTCATGGTCCCGGGCCCGCGCGGAGTGGTCGCCGCGATCACGCCGTGGAACGACCCGGTCGCCGTCGCCGCCGGCCTCATCGGCGCGGCGCTGGTCACCGGCAACACCGTGGTCCACAAGCCGAGCGAGCGCTGCCCGCACCTCGGGCGCCGCTTCGCGGACCTCCTGGCGTCGTTCCTGCCCGACGGGGTCCTGACGGTGCTCGACGGCGCCGGACCGACCGGGGCGCTGCTGAGCGCCCACGAGGGCCTCGACGTCATCGCGCACGTCGGCTCGATCGCCGCGGGCCGCGCCATCGCCGAGGCCGCGGCCGGGACCGGGGCGAAGGTCCTGCTGGAGAACGGCGGCAACGACCCGCTGATCGTCGACGACGGCGTGGACCCGCAGTGGGCCGCCGAGCAGGCCGCGCTGGGCTCCTACGCCAACGGCGGCCAGGTCTGCGTCTCCGTCGAGCGCATCTACTGCCACCGCGGCGTCGCGGACGAGTTCCTCGCCGCCCTCGCGCAGGAGGCCGGCCGCTGGGTCTACCTGCCCGCGGAGACCGGCCAGAAGGTGCTCGGTCCGCTGGTCGACGACCGCCAGCGCGAGCACGTGCACTCCCACGTGGCGGAGGCGCTCGCGGCGGGGGCGACGGCGCACGCGGGCGGCGAGCTGCCGGCCGGCGCCGGTGCCTTCTACCCCGCGACGGTGCTCTCCGGCTGCACGCCGGACATGCGCATCCTGCGCGAGGAGACGTTCGGGCCCGTCGCCGCGGTCCGCGTCGTCGACTCCTTCGAGCAGGGCCTCGCCGAGGCGATCGACGATCCGCACGGCCTCGCCGCCACGGTGCTCACCCCGGACATGGCGCACGCGCAGGAGGCCTGGCGGGCGCTGCCCGTCGGAACCGTGAAGGTGAACGCGGTCTTCGGCGGCGCCCCGGGCGGGGCGGCCGAGCCGCGGGGGCTCTCCGGGACCGGCTTCGGCTACGGACCCGAGCTGCTGGACGAGATGACGACGACGAAGGTCGTCCACCTCCAGCCGGCCCCGCCGCGGCGGTGACATCACGCCGGGCGACGATCGCGGGGGCGATCGTCACCCCGCGTGGTGGATCGCAATGGGTGCGTCACCCCTGATCGGGTGATCTCGTTACGCCGGTGTGCTGCCCCAGTCACCTGCGCCGGAGTCACGCGTCCCCGAACCGGAGACGTCGCTGATCGACCCGGAGGCGCGCTCCTCCGGGCGGCGGCCGGTCGTGCCGGCGGCGGCGCACTCGCTCCTGGGCTTCGTGGTCGCCGCGACCGCCGCGCTCGGCCTGGTGGTGGCCACCGGTGTCGCGCCGGTGACGAGCCTGGCGGCGATTGCGGGTGTGGCGACGCTGCCCGCCGCGGCGAACGCGTCGGTGCCGGCACCCCCGGTGCTGCCCGCCCTCGGACCGGCGTCGTCGACCGACGAGGCGACGGGCGACGCCGCGCCGACGACGGAGAGCGCCCCGGCGGACACCGTCACCCGCCGGAGCACGGTGCCGGCGCCCCACATCACGGCCGCACCGGTCGTCCCCCTGGCCGCCCCGCTCGCGCCGCCCGTCGTCGCGGCCCCGGCGCCGCCGCCGGTGGTGGCGGACCCGCCGCCGGTGACGCAGCCGACCGAGCCGGCCGACCCGCCGGAGCCGACCAGGCCCACCAGGCCGACGGGAACGAAGGACCCGACGCCGACGCCGGACCCGGGGTCGACCGTCGATCCCGGTCCCACGAAGCCGCCGCGGCGCTGACCGATCGGGCGTCGGCCGTCTGCGCATCAGCTCCGCGAGGCCCCGGGCAGGCTGCTCGAGGGTGTTCGGGGATGTCCACGGGCCCGCGGGCTCAGTAGCCCTCGGCCCCGGCCTGCTCCAGCCCGTGCGACCACCGGGTGCGGCGCTCGTCGTCGGACTGCTCCCACCAGTACGGCCCGCGCTCGCCGAGCGCGGTCTTCGCCGCCTGGACGCGTTGCCGGGCCGCGCGCTCGGCGTCCTCGTCGTCCGCGCGGGTGGCCGTGCCGACATCGCGCCGGGCGGCCATCAACCAGCGCCGCAACCGCGACGCGTCGGCCTCCGGGATCGCCGGATCGGTCGCCCGCCAGCGACGGCCGTCGACGACGATCCAGCGACCGTCGGCGGTGGTCTCGGGCACGGGCGGGGGTGCCCACGCGATCACGGCCGGACACGTCGGGAAGCGCACCCCACGACGGCGTCGACGACCTCCGCGGCCGCGACGTCGAGGCACTCCTGACCGAACGGGCAGACCAGCTGGCGGCACGGCGCGCAGGACACCGCGCGGGTGAGCACGGCCGCGGGCACGCTGCGCGGCGCGTACTGCGCCACCTCCTCGGTGCCGGCGAAGAGCTCCACCACCGGGGTGCCGACGGCGTCCGCGAGGTGCGCCCCACCGGAGTTGTTCACGACGACGGCGTCCGCGCCCGCCACCAGCGCCGCCAGCCCGCCGAGGTCGAGCGTGCCGACGAGCGACCGCGCGCCCGGCACCCCGGCGCTCGCCTCGGCCACCAGGTCGGCCTCGCGCGCCGTGCCGGTGACGACCACCGTCCAGCCCCGCGCCGCCAGCCCGCGCCCGACGTCGGCGAAGCGCGCGGCGGGCCACCGGCGCGACGGGCAGCTCGCCCCCGGCGCGACGACGACGTAGCGCCCGTCGGGTGCGTGGGAGTCGGCGTCCTCGGGGACGCGGACGGCGAGCCCGGCGCCGCACGAGGGCACCCCGACCGCGGCGAGGACCTCGAGGGCGCGGTCCACCTGGTGCCCGCCGTCGGGCGGGGCCGGCACCCAGTGGGTGAGCGCGTCCCCGCCGAACTCCTTGCTGGTGCCGATGCGCACGCCGATCCCGGCCCGGCGGCAGACGGCCGCCGCGGGCCAGGGCGACTGGGAGAAGGAGGTGAGGACGACGGCGGCGTCGTAGCTCCGCCCGGTGAGGGTGGCGACGAGCTCGCCGTCGGGATCCTGGTCCTGGCCGCCCGCGTCGGCGCCCGGCAGCCGCTGCCAGGAGACGGACGCGACGACGGCCTCGTCGATCTCGTCGATCAGCGGCGCCACCGCGCCGCCGGCCGGGGACGCGAGCAGGTCGATCCGGGCCTCGGGGGCGGCCGCGCGCAGGGCGCGCAGCGCGGGCACCGTCATGATCACGTCGCCCACGTTGTCCGGCCGCACCACGAGGATGCGTGCCATCGCCGGCCAGTCCGGGTCGCCGACGCCGGGGCGGTGCGCGGCGGGGTGGACGGGCAGGGCCGGGACGGCGGGGGCGGTCACGGCGAGCAGGTACCCGTGGCGGGGACGCGGACACGCCGAAGGCCGGCCACCGGTGACCTGGGAGCACCGGTGACCGGGCCCCCGGCCCCGGAATCGCCACCCGTGACGGGGGTGGCGAGTCGGACGTGGCCACCGCGCCGCGCTGCCGGTGACGTGAGGTCAACTCCCCGGCACCCCGACCCGTCACGAATCTGGTCGCCCGTTCAGCGGAACGAGTGACCCGGGCACCAGGTGGGCCGGACAGGTGTGGCGAGGTCCCCGGGCGGGGTAGCGCCGGTCCCGTGCCCGATCCCGGACCGCGAGTGGCGATGCTGCACGGCCGCGCCGACCCCGCGCACGACGGCGTCGCCGACTACACCCGCCGGCTGGTCGAGACGCTGGCGCACGCGGGCACCGACGTCGTCGACGTGCCCGTCGACCCCGGGCCCCGCGGTGCGGCGGAGGCCGCGCGGGCGGTCCGGGCCGCGGCCGTCGACGTCGTCCACCTGCAGTTCGCGCCCTCGGCGTACGGCTTCTCCGGGTGGCCCGGGCTGCTGCTGCCGGACGCGGTGCGACCGGTCCCGCTGGTGACGACGGTGCACGAGTACGGCTGGTGGTCCTGGGCGCCGCGGGTCCCGGAGCCGGGGTGGCGCCCGCTCGAGCGCCGTGGCCTGCTCGACCGGGAGAGCGGGCGCCTCGTCCCGCGCAGCGCGGCCGTCGTCACCACCAACGCCGAGCACGAGCACTCGCTGCGGGGGCGGTTCCCCGGCGTGGAGGCGCACCGGCTGCCGATCCCGCCCAACGTGGCCGTGGTGCCGGACCCCGACCGGGCCGCGACCCGGGCACGGTGGTCGCTGCCCGACGACGCCGAGGTGGTCGCCTTCTTCGGGTTCGTGCACCCGGTGAAGGGCCTGCGCCACCTGGTCGACGCGCTGGGCCGGCTCGCCGACGAGCGCCCACGACTGCACCTGCTGATCGCCGGCGGCTTCACCTCGCTCGCGCTGCCCGAGGACGAGGCGGCCGCGTTCCGGGACGAGCTCACCGGCCACGTCGCGGCCGCCGGGGTCAGGGACCGGGTGGTGATCACCGGCCACCTCCCGGCCGCGGAGGTCTCGGCCGTCCTCTCCGCCGCCGACCTCGCGGCCTTCCCGTTCACGGCGGGGGCGACCACGAAGTCCGGCGCGCTGCTGGCCGCCCTCGACCACGGGCTCCCGACGATCGTGACCCGCCGTCCCGACCAGGGTCCCGACAGCGAGCTGGTCGACGGCCGGACCGTCGTCGTGGCTCCCGCCGTCCGGGACGCGGACGTCCTGGTCACCGCGCTGCGGCGGCTCCTCGACGACCCGGCGTTCGCCGCCCGGGTCGGCGCCGGGGGCCGGGGGCTGCTGGCCGGGCGGGACTGGGACACGCTCGCCGCCCGCCATCGGTCGATCTACGCGGAGGCGCGGCGGTGAGGACCCTCGTGATCGACCTGCTCGGCGGGCTCGGCGACCTGGTGATGGTGCTGCCGTCGGTCCATGCGCTGCGCGACGCCGACCCGTCGGGCGAGCTCGTCGTCCTCACCCACGGGCCCGGCGCGGTGCTGCTGGAGCGCGACCCGGCAGTGTCCGACGTGCGGGTGAGCGAGCCGCACGCGGAGCGGGCCGCGGTCGAGACCGCGCTCGCGGACCTGACGCCCGACCTCGTCGTCACCACCACCCGCTTCGACGACATCGGGGACCTCGTCGACGACGACGCCGTGGCCCGCGGCACGCGTGCGGTGTCCGACCTGTGGCGCTCGCCGCCGACCGACGAGCTGGTCGGGGAGCGCTACCAGCGGATCCTCGCCTCCGAGGGGGTGATCGCCGGCGAGGTCCGCCCACCCCGGGTGGTCCTCGGCGCGGACGAGCGCGCAGCCGGTCGGGCCGCCACCGCGGCGCTGCCGGACGGCACCGTGCTGCTCGTCCCCGGCGCCGGGATGGCCGTCAAGCGCTGGCCCGGTGACCGGTGGGCGGAGCTGGCCCGTGAGATGCGGGCGGACGGCCGCGGGGTCGCCGTCGTGGGGGAGGCCGAGATCGAGGGGGTGACGGCGCTGCCCCCGACCGACCTGCGTGGCCTGGCGGCACGCTTCGCGGCGCTGGGGGAGCGGGGCGGGGTGGTCGTCGGGGGCGACACCGGCCCGGTCCGCGTGGCGGCGGCCGTCGGGGCGCCGACCGTTGGGCTGTTCGGGCCCACCCTCGCCGTCCGGTACGGGCTCGAGGAGGGCCGGAACCTGCAGGGCTTCCCCGGCTGCCCGCACCGGCGACCGACGGCGATCACCGAGCAGGTGTGCTGGTGGGATGCCGGGTGCCCGCTCTCGACCACCGGGCCGGCGTGCCTGGAGGACCTGCCCGTCGCCGAGGTCGCCGCCGCGGTGCGGACGGTCACGCGCCCGACGGCCCGAGTCGAGATCGGGTAGCAAGGAGGCATGCGCTATCTGGAGCTGCCGACGGCCAAGCGGTGGTCGGCGATCGGCCTGGGGACCTGGCAGTTCGGGTCGACCGAGTGGGGCTACGGCGGCGACTACGCCGCGGGCCCGGACTCGGAGGCCGCGCGGATCGTGGCCCGCGCGCTCGAGCTCGGCATCACCGTGTTCGACACCGCCGAGGTCTACGGCTTCGGGCGCAGCGAGCGCATCCTCGGCGACGCCCTCGATGCCGCCGACGCGGACCCGTCGACGACCGTCGTGGCGTCCAAGCTCCTCCCGGTGTTCCCGGTGGGCCCGATCGTCGAGCAGCGCGGTGTCGCGTCGTCGGGACGGCTGCGCCGCACCCTGGACCTCTACCAGGTCCACCAGCCGAACCCCGTCGTCGGCGACCGCCGCACCATGCCGGGCATGCGGACCCTGCAGGCCGCGGGCGTCGTGGACGAGGTCGGCGTCTCGAACTACTCGCTCGACCGCTGGCAGGACGCCGAGTCCGCGCTCGGCTCGCGGGTGATCTCCAACCAGGTGCAGTACAGCCTCGTCTCGCGCGACCCCGAGCGCGAGCTGCTCCCGTACGCCGCCGAGGCGGGCCGGGCGGTCATCGCCTACAGCCCGCTCGCGCAGGGCCTGCTCTCGGGCAAGTTCGACGCCGAGCACCGGCCGTCCAATCGGGTCCGCCAGCTCAACCCGCTGTTCCTGCCCGAGTCGCTGCGCCGCGCCCAGCCGTTGATCTCGACGCTGCGGGAGGTCGCCGCCGCCCACGACGCGACCCCGTCGCAGGTCGCGCTGGCGTGGACGATCCACCGCCCGGAGGTCATCGCGATCCCGGGCGCGTCGAGCGTGGCCCAGCTGGAGAGCAACTGCGCGGCCGCGGAGATCGTGCTGACCCCGGACGAGTGGTCCGCGCTGGGCGACGTCTCCGACCGCTTCACCCCGGTGCGCGGGCTGTCCGCGGCGGTCGGCGTCGGCCGGGAGCTGCTTCCGTTCGGCTGACGCCTCCTGCGTGCCCTATCGGCGTGCTGTGTTGACTGTCGTGCCTGGACACGGGAACGCACGCACGCACGCGTCAGCGTCAACGCCCGCCGAGGTGCACGAGCATCGTGCGGTTGCGGGCGCCGGTCTTGCGCAGCAGCGAACCGACGTGCTTCTCGACGGTCTTCGCCGAGATCGACAGCGCGGACGCGATCTGGCGGTCGGTGAACCCCTGGGCGACGAGGCCCCGGACCTCCTGCTCGCGCGCGGTCACGCCGCGGTGCCGGGCGGGCGCCGAGGCCAGGACGCCGAGCTGGTCGGGTGCGAACGACGTCTCCCCGCGCCCGGCGGCGGCGACGACCGACGCGAGCCGCTCGCCGTCGTCGGGATCGACGCACCCCTTCACTCCGGCCGCGACGGCGGTCCGCAGGCGGTCGCCCGGGCACGCGTCCGCGAGGAGCACGACGGCGGGCGGGGCGGGCAGGTCGGCTACGCGGCCGAGGGCGCCGGCGAGGTCGCCGTCGGGGGCGAGGACGTCCGGCTCGACGACGAGCACGTCCGGGTCGAGCAGGCGGCAGCTCGCGGCGAGGTCCTCGGGCCCGTCGACCTCGGAGACCATCCCGAGCCCGGGCGCGCCGAGCTGGAGCAGCCGCACGACCCCGGCGCGGACGACGGGGCGCCCGGCCGCGACCAGCACCGACGGGCGGGTCCGGCCCGGCGTCGTGGGCTCCGCCCCGCAGGGCACGGTGAGGCGCAGCACGGTGCCGCGCCCGAGGGCGCTCTCGATCTCCAGCTCGCCGTCGAGGCGCCGGGCGCGCGCCGTCATCGCGGCCAGCCCCTGCCGGCTGCCCGAGGCCGCCTCGTGCAGCCCGCCGTGGGGGGGGACGTCGAAGCCCCGGCCGTCGTCCTCGACGAGGACGGGCAGCGTGCCCGGGCCGGGGACGACCCCGACCTGTACCTGACGCGCGCCGGCGTGCGGGACGTCGTTGGCCAGCGCCTCCTGCACCACCCGGAACACCTCGGCGGCGACCGGGCCGTGCAGCGCCGGCTGGCCGACGGCGACGAGGTCGGCCCGCACGCCCGCGCCCTCGGTCCAGGCGAGCTCGTGGCGCAGGGCCTCCATGAGCCCGCGCCCGGCGAGCGACCCGTGGTCGGCCAGGGCGAGGGCGGCGTAGTCGGCGACGAGCTCGGCGAGCCCGCGGTCGGCGGCGGAGAAGCTGCGCCGCGGCGCCTCGGCGGCCACCACGCAGACGCCCACGAGACGGGGGCCGCGGCGGACCGGGACCGCGAGGGCGGTACGCCCGCCCGGTCCGGCGGGCACGACCGCGGCGCGCCGGGTGGCGACGACCTCGGCCACCACGTCGCCGGGCGGGAGCCCGGGACCGTCGCCCGCGTCGACGACCCAGCTCCCGGCGGCCTCGTCGACGCGCACCACCCAGCCCGCGTCGGCCGCGGTGAGGTCGCGGAGCCGCGCGACGACACGGCCGAGCAGCGAGTCCGCGCCGGCGGGGGCGTCGTGGTCGACGGAAGCGTCGGACCCGGGGGACGGACCGACCGGGATCGGTGTCGGCATCGTCGAACTCACGTACGTCCTCCTGGCCCCCGACGGCAGATGCATACAAGATGCATCAATGCGGTGAGAGTAGGGTCACCGCGACTGGCTCGGCAAGAGTGAGGACACGGTGGGCGGAGGACCTTCGGCCAAGGAGCGGGCGTACCGGCACACGAAGGCCGGCATCCTCGATGGCAGCCTGCCCGGTGGCGACCTCATCAGCGAGGGCCAGGTGGCCGAAGCGCTGGAGATGAGCCGCACGCCGGTGCGCGAAGCGTTCCTGCGTCTGGAGGCCGAGGGACTGCTCCGGTTGTTCCCCAAGCGGGGCGCGCTCGTCGTCGCCGTCTCGCCCGTCGAGGTGGAGTCGGTCCTCGAGGCGCGCCAGCTGGTCGAGGGGCACGCGGTGGCCAAGCTCTGCGCCGCAGACCCGGGCGACCGCGAGGCCGTGGTGGGCCGCCTGCGCGAGGAGCTCGCCGTGCAGCGCGCGGCGTTCGCGGCGGGCGACGAGACCGGGTTCGCCGAGGGCGACCGCCGGTTCCACACCGTGCTGGTCGAGAGCGCCCGCAACCCCATCCTCGTCGAGCTCTACAGCTCGCTGCGGGACCGGCAGCTGCGGATGAACCTGGGCTCGATGCTCGGCCGCGGACCGGCCCGGGCCGAGGCGATCCTCGTCCAGCACGAGGCCATCCTCGACGCGCTCGGCCCCGACGCCGTCGGCGAGGCGCAGGCCCGCCTCAGCGAGCACCTGACCTCGACGCGCACCGCGGTCCTCGGCCGGTAGCCGGCCCTCGGCCGGGTGGGCTACGGGAGATCCCCCAGGGGGCAAGTGGGAACACTCCCCGTGGTCGGTGATCCCTCGCGCTCCTAGCGTCGTGGTCCTGTCGGGCCGGCGTCCGGCAGGCCACGCGAGGTCCCGGCGTGGCGTTCCCGCTCCCGTGGAGGTACCCATGCCGGGCCTGACCCTGGCCGACGCCCGGACCGCGCTCGACGCCGGGCTCGCCGAGGCCGACGCGATCGGCCAGCCCATGAACATCGCGGTCGTCGACGACGGCGGGCACCTGATCGCCTTCGCCCGCCAGGAGGGCGCCATCCGGGCGAGCATCGACATCGCCCAGCGCAAGGCGAAGACCTCGATCCTGATGGAGGCCCCGACCGCGGCGCTCATGCCGCTCGTGCAGCCCGGGGCCGAGCTCTACGGGCTCGAGCAGACCGCGGGCGGCCTCGTCGTGTTCGGCGGCGGCATCCCGGTCCGGCGCGACGGCGTGCTCGTCGGCGCGGTCGGCGTGAGCGCCGGTTCCGCCGAGCAGGACGTCCAGGTGGCCACGGCCGCCGTGGCCGCGATCAGCCCCCCCGTTCCCGCCTGACCGTCGCCGGCACCGTCGCCCGAGGAGCCCCGTGTCCCGCACCTCTCCCCTCACCCGAGAACTCGAGGTCCCGGCCGCCGAGGACTCCCCGGTCCCCGTGCCGACGCCCGAGTCGGCCGAGGCGGGGGCGAACGTCGACCCACGCCACCCGGTCGCGGCGGCCGACGTCGTCGTGCCCGACCGGACCGCAATCCCGTCGTCGAAGGAGGCGTCCCGATGACCAACAACGTCACTGAGCTGACCCCCGCGGACTACCCGCTCTCGATCAACCGTCCGGAGCTGCTGACCACCCCCACGGGCAAGAGCCTCGACGACCTGACGATGGCCGCGGTCGTCGCCGGGGAGATCACGTCCGAGGACCTGCGCATCAGCCCGGACACCCTGGCGCTGCAGGGCCAGCTGGCCGCCGCGGCCGGCCGGCGCCAGCTCGCCGACAACTTCACCCGCGCCTCGGAGATGACCGCCATCCCCGACGCCGAGGTGCTCGCGATGTACAACTCGCTGCGCCCGAACGCGTCCAGCGCCGCCCAGCTCGAGGACCTCGCGTCCCGCTTGGAGTCCACGTACTCCGCCACCACGTGCGCCGCGCTCGTCCGCGAGGCCGCGCAGGTCTACGCGGACCGCAACCTGCTCGCCGAGGAGGACTGACATGACCGCGGTGGCACCCCAGCCGACCGGCAGCAGCATCCGGACGTCGAAGCGCACCGAGATTCTCGAGGCCCGCCCGGTCAACCTCGACGGCTTCGTCGAGGAGTGGCCCGAGAAGGGCCTCGTCGCGATGGAGTCCGACTACGATCCGCAGCCCTCGGTCCGCGTCGAGGACGGCCGGATCGTCGAGCTCGACGGTCGCACCCGCGACCGGTTCGACTTCATGGACACCTTCATCGCCGACCACGCGATCGACGTGGAGACGTGCGAGGAGGCGATGGCGGTGCCGTCGGTCGAGATCGCACGGATGATCGTCGACCCGCGGACCTCGCGCGCCGACGTCGTCGCCGTCGGCCGCGGACTGACCCCGGCGAAGATCCTCGACGTCGTCAAGCTGATGAACGTCGTCGAGATCATGATGGGCATCCAGAAGACCCGGTCCCGGCGCACGCCGGCGAACCAGGCCCACTCGACGAGCGCCAAGGACAACCCGATCCAGGTCGCGGCCGACGCCGCCGAGGGCGCGGTCCGCGGGTTCGCCGAGCTGGAGACCACCCTCGGCGTCGTGCGCTACGCCCCGCTCGTGGCGATCGGCCTGCAGGTCGGCGGCCAGGTCGGGCGCGGCGGCACGCTCACCCAGTGCGCGCTCGAGGAGGCCACCGAGCTCGATCTCGGGATGCGCGGCATCACCGCCTACGCCGAGACGATCTCGATCTACGGTACCGAGTCGGTGTTCGTCGACGGCGACGTCACCCCCTGGTCGAAGGCGTTCCTGGCCTCGGCGTACGCCTCCCGCGGCATCAAGATGCGCTTCACCTCGGGCACCGGCTCCGAGGTGCAGATGGGCAACGCCGAGGGCCGCTCCATGCTGTACCTGGAGATCCGCTGCATCCTCATGGCCAGGGGCGCCGGGGTGCAGGGACTGCAGAACGGCTCCATCAGTTGCATCGGTGTGCCCGGCGCGATGCCCGGCGGAATCCGGGCGGTCGCGGCGGAGAACCTCGTCGCGAGCTGGATGGACCTCGAGTGCGCCTCGGGCAACGACCAGTCGTTCTCGCACTCGCCGATGCGCCGCACCAGCCGGCTGCTGCCGCAGATGCTCCCGGGCACCGACTTCGTCTGCTCCGGCTACTCGGCCGTGCCGAACAAGGACAACATGTTCGCCGGCTCGAACCTCGAGACCGACGACTACGACGACTGGAACGTCATCCAGCGCGACATGCAGGTCGACGGCGGCCTGCGCCACGTCCGCGAGGACGTGATCCTGCAGGTGCGCAACAAGGCCGCGCGCGCCATGCAGGCCCTGTTCGTCGAGCTCGACCTCCCGCCGATCACCGACGAGGAGGTGGAGGCGGCCACGTACGCGAACTCGAGCGACGACTACCCCGACCGCGACGTGCTCGCCGACCTCGAGGGCGCCCGCAGCGTCATGGAGCGGGGCATCACCGGGCTGGACCTGGTGCGGTTCCTCGAGCGCGCCGGGTTCGGCGACGTCGCCGAGAACTACCTCAAGGTCCTGCGCCAGCGCGTCTCCGGCGACCTGCTGCAGACGGCCGCCGTGCTCACAGCGGACTTCGTCCCGCTGGCGGCGATCAACGACGCCAACGACTACGCCGGTCCCGGGACCGGCTACCGCCTGACCGGCGAGCGGTGGGACGAGCTCAAGAAGCTCCGCCACGTCACCTCCGCCGAGAACCCCGAGGAGGAGGTCGTATGACGGCCGCAGTGGACTCCGTGCGCACGCTGACCCTGCGCGAGATCGGGCCCGCGGAGCGCGGGACGCGGGCCGAGGAGGTCGTCATCGCGCTCTCCCCGGCGTTCGGGGACCCGTTCACGAAGACGATCGTCGACGTGCCGCACGCCGAGGTGATCCGCCAGCTCCTGGCGGGCATCGAGGAGCGCGGCGGCGTGGCGCGGGTGATCAAGGTCTACAAGACCGCGGACCTGGCGGCGATCGCGCACTTCGGGGCCAAGCTCTCGGGGTCCGGCATCGCGGTGGGCGTGCTGTCCCGGGGCACCACCGTGCTCCACCAGCGCGACCTGGCCCGGCTCTCGAACCTCGAGCTCTTCCCGCAGGCCCCGCTGCTCGACGCCGAGGTCTTCCGCATGATCGGGGCGAACGCCGCGCAGTACGCGCAGGGCCAATCGCCCCGGCCGGTGCCCACGCGCAACGACCAGATGGCCCGCCCGCGCTGGCAGGCCAAGGCGGCGCTGCTGCACCTCAAGGAGTTCGACTGCATCGACCACTCCCGCGCGGCGGTCGACGTGGAGCCGGTCATCGGGTGGGCAGAGCCCTCGTGAGCACTTTCCGGGGCTATGACCCCGGAAAGTGCTCACGAGCGCGCAGCGCACCTAATTGCTGATCGCCGGGGACGCACCGACGAAGTCCTCGCTGCCGATCTGGTCGACGAGGAAGTCGGCGATGTCCGCGCGCGACATCTC
>JAICLN010000292.1 GCA_025925615.1 Actinomycetospora sp.
CACGGCTGGCGGCAGGTGAAGCTCTACTTCATGTGCGGGCTGCCCACCGAGACCGACGACGACGTCGTGCAGATCGCCGGGCTGGCCGGCAAGGTCATCGAGGCGGGGCGCGCGGCGTCCGGCCGCTCGGACCCGCCCTCGGGCGCGAAGGTCAGCCCCGACCGCCGCCCCGAGCGGGTCAGCTCCTCGGCGAGGTCGACGTTGAACGCGTCCACCCGCGTCGAGGGCAGGGAGAGCCCGGTGCCGGTGCCCTCGTAGCGGTCCGCGAGACCCTTGGCGATCTCGCCGATCTCGGAGTGGTCGGCCGAGCTCAGCGAGAGCAGCCCGACCTCGGAGTAGCCCGAGGCCGCCAGCCCCTGCTCGACCATCTCGCTGACGCCCCGCTTCGAGCGCTCGCGCACCGGGCGGGTGATCATTCCGGCCTGGCAGAACCGGCAGCCTCGCGTGCAGCCCCGGAAGATCTCGACGCTCATCCGCTCGTGCACGGTCTCGGCCAGGGGCACGAGCGGCTGCTTCGGGTAGGGCCAGTCGTCGAGGTCGGACGTGGTGCGCTTGTGGACGCGGGCCGGGGCGGCGTCCGTCGTCGGGCGGACGGCCTCGATCGCCCCGCCGGCGGCGTAGGTCACCTCGTAGAGGCCCGGCACGTAGACCCCGGGCACCCCGGCGAGGCGCTCCAGCGTCTCCCGCCGGCCGAGGCCCTCGGCCTTCGCCGCCTTCACGACGTCGGTGATCTCGCCGACCACCTGTTCGCCGTCCCCGAGCGCGACGATGTCGACGAAGTCGGCGATCGGCTCCGGGTTGAACGCCGCGTGCCCGCCGGCGAGCACGAGCGGGTGCTCGCCGGTCCGCTCGGCGGCGTGCAGCGGGACCCCGGCGAGGTCGAGGATCTCGAGCAGGTTGGTGTAGCCGAGCTCGGTCGCGAACGAGACGCCGAGGACGTCGAACCCGGCCACCGGGCGGTGCGCGTCGACGGTGAACTGCGGAACCCCGTGCTCGCGCATCAGCTCCGCGAGGTCCGGCCAGACCGCGTAGGTGCGCTCGGCGAGGGCGTCGGGCCGCTCGTTGAGCACCTCGTAGAGGATCATGAGGCCCTGGTTGGGCAGGCCCACCTCGTAGGCGTCCGGGTAGCAGAGCGCCCAGTGGACCTGCGCGTCCGCCCACGGCGTCACCGTCGCGTTGCGCTCACCGCCCACGTACTGCACGGGCTTGCGGACCCGGGGCAGCAGGGGTTCGAGACGGTCGTAGAGCGACGTCCCGGGGACGATGGGCGAGGACATGGTTCTCCAGGGTAAACGGGCCGGCGAACCGCTCCGGACCGCGGAGGTCAGCCGAACCAGAGCTTGATCTCGCGCTCGGCCGACTCCGGGGAGTCCGAGCCGTGCACGATGTTCGAGCCGGTCTCGAGCGCGAGGTCACCACGCACCGAGCCCGGGACGGCCTTCTCGACCGGGTCCGTGCCGCCCGCGAGCTGGCGGAACGCGGCGATCGCGCGGGGGCCCTCCACGACCATGGCCGCCACCGGCCCGGAGGTGATGAACTCGATCAGCTCCCCGAAGAACGGGCGCTCGGCGTGCTCGGCGTAGTGCTGCTCGGCGACGGAGCGCTCGACGTTCTTGAGCTCCAGGGCCGCCAGCCGCAGCCCCTTGCGCTCGATGCGCGAGATGACCTCACCGACCAGGCCGCGCTGCACGCCGTCGGGCTTCACCAGGACCAGGGTGCGCTCGTCGGACACGGCGCTCCTCTCTTGTCGGACTCCAGGGTTCAGGCGGGCACGAGCCTACTGAGACCCCCGTCGCACTCCCCGTCCGGGCCCGGCGGGGGCGGGAGCCGCAGCGGGTTGCGCCCGCCGACCCGAGGCGCCGGGTCCCACCGGTCCGCGACCCTCTCGACCCATCGGGCCAGTTCGTCGATCGGGGCCGCCCGCCGCCGCGTGCCCCACTCCCCCGCGGCGTCCCCGCGGACCTCGAACACCTCCCACCCGACGGCCGCCGCGGCCCGCCGGACCCCCGCGGTGTGCGCCACCCCGACCCGGACCGCCGGCCACGCGAGGGCCAGATCCCCGACGGCCCGCCCCTCACCGTCGAGCAGCCGTTGCGCGACGACCGGCACCGCGAGCCCCCGCGCGAGCAGCCCCACCCGCAGCCGCGACGCCGCCGGGGACGGACTCCGCGGGTCCACCCACGCCAGCACCGGCCCGACGGCGTCCATGCCGCGGTCACCCCGGTGACGGCCTGCCATCGCCCGCACGAGGGTGGGGTCGGTGCCGGTCGCGCCCAGGAGGGCGTCCAGGACGGCGACGGCCTCGTCACGCGCGAGCGAGCGGGCGAGGTCGAGAGCTGTCCGTGCCGGTGTCGTGACCCGGACCCCGTCGACGAGGCCGATCTCGTCCTCGTCGAGGCACGACCGGTGGAGTCGCACACCCGGCCGCGTGCGCAGTCCCGAAGCTGCGACGTGGAGATCGACGGTGGTGTCGCTCGGGGCCACGTCGACGTCCCACATCGCGGCCGCGGCCAGACCGCCCACGACGGCGCCGGGGTACGCCAGGACGGCACCCGCAGTCCGGAGGGCCATCGTGATCGTGACCTCGACCCGAACGGACACCCCGTCGAAGAGCAGCCGGTACGACCCGTCGACCAGGTCGTGTCGGGTCAGGGCGCCGCACGCGATCGCATCGACGTGGCGGAAGGGGCGTCGCAGGTCCACGGGGTTCTTGACGACGCGGATGAGCCGCCGGTTCCGGTGGGCTCGCGGGCCGGCTTTGGGCACCGCGCCGGTCGACGCGCCGGTCGACGCCCCGGAGGACAGGACCGTCGTCCTCGGAGCTAGGCAAATGATCTTGTCGAGCGCGACGACCGGGCGAGCCCGACGAGCCCGAGTGGGCCCGGGTCGACTAGGCAGATGATCTTGTTGAGCGCGGCGGCAGGACCGTCGCGCTCGGCAAGATCAACTGCCTAGCGTCCGATGGGTCCTGCCCGACCGGTGGGGCCGCCCGCCTCAGTCCACCGGCCAGGCTGCCTGGCGGCGGATCACCTCGCGGCGCATCCAGAGCATGAGGCCCCAGACGAAGCAGAAGATCAGACCCATCAGGCCGAGGGACTCCGAGAGCACGAACCCGAGCAGCATCAACACCTGGAGCCCGACGGCGAAGGCGAGACCCCAGGGCCGCAGGATCACGACGCAC
Organism: Actinomycetospora sp.; assembly: GCA_025925615.1. Classification (GTDB taxonomy): domain Bacteria; phylum Actinomycetota; class Actinomycetes; order Mycobacteriales; family Pseudonocardiaceae; genus Actinomycetospora. The sequence goes on from JAICLN010000292.1 coordinate 3,182, forward strand.
CCCACGATCATCCCGACCGTCAGCACGATCACCAGACCCAGCTTCAGCGGGGTGATCCCGCCCTCCACGCGCGCCATCACCGGCAGCACCAGCGGCACCGCGATCGCCTCGAGGACGAGGCAGGCGCTGGCCGGGCCGCGGAAGGCGCGGCGTGCGTCGGGCGGGCGCGCCACGTCCTGCTGCTGGTCCTGCTGCTCGCTCACGACGGCTCCCGCCCCAGCAGTGTCCGGGCCTCGCCCGCGGCGACCACGGACCCGATGACCAGGACCCCGCCGCCGGCGACCGGCTCCTCCTCGTCGGAGGTCTCCTCGGCCATCCCGATCGCCGTCTCGAGCGCGGCGTCCATCCGGGTCTCGACGACCACGCGCTCGGACCCGAAGCGCCCGACGGCGAGGCCGCCCAGTTCGTCGGGGTCCATGGCCCGCGGGGAGGCCATCCCGGTCACCACGATCTCGTCGAGGACCGGCTCGAGGGCGGTGAGGATCCCGTCGGCGTCCTTGTCGCCCATGATCGCGACGACGCCGATCAGCTTGCGGAAGGAGAACTCCTCGCGCACCGCGCTCGCGGCGGCAGCGGCACCGTGCGGGTTGTGGGCGGCGTCGACGACCACCGTGGGCGCGGAGCGCAGTCGTTCGAGCCGGCCCGGTACGCGGACCGCGGCGAAGGCGTCGCGCACGGCCTCGATGTCCAGGCGCCGGGCCGCACCCGCCCCGAAGAAGGCCTCGACCGACGCGAGGGCCAGCGCGGCGTTGCCGGCCTGGTGCTCGCCGAAGAGCGGGAGGTAGAGGTCGTCGTACTCGCCCCCAAGGCCCTGCAGGCGCAGCTGCTGGCCGCCGACCGCGACCGAGCGCTCCAGCACCCCGAACTCGATGCCGGCGCGGGCCACCTCGGCGCCGACCTCGACGGCACGCTCGAGCAGGACCTGCGCCACCTCGGGCGTCTGCTGCGCGAGCAGGGCCACCGAGCCCGGCTTGATGATCCCGGCCTTCTCGCGGGCGATCCCCTCGATGTCCGAGCCCAGGTAGGCCTGGTGGTCCAGGCCGATGGGGGTGATCGCGGCGATCGCGGCGTCGGCGACGTTCGTGGCGTCCCACGAGCCGCCCAGGCCGGTCTCGAGCACCGCGACGTCGACCGGCGCGTCGGCGAAGGCGGCGAACGCCATCGCGGTGAGCACCTCGAACTTCGAGCAGTGGACGCCGTCGACGGCGTCGCGGGCCTTGTCGACCACACCGACGTAGGGCGCGATCTCCCGCCAGGTCTCGACGTAGCGGCGCGCGGAGATCGAGCGGCCGTCGAGCGCGATGCGCTCGGTGACCCGCTGCAGGTGCGGGCTGGTGTAGCGGCCGGTGCGCGGGCCGATGCGGGTCAGGAGCGCGTCGATCATGCGTGTGACCGAGGACTTGCCGTTGGTCCCCGCGACGTGCACGACGGGGTAGGCGCGCTGGGGCTCGCCCAGGACGTCGCACAGCGCGCGGATCCGGTCGAGGGAGGGCTCGATGCGGGTCTCGGGCCAGCGCTGGTCGAGGTCGGCCTCCACCTCGCGCAGGACCGCGAGGTCCTCGGGGGTGTCGTGCTCCGCCTCGGGGACCACGTCCGGCTCGGGCCCCGTGCGCACGAGCGCGTCGGACATCGCCGCACCACCGGGCGTGGCGTCGCCGCCGGCCGCCGCGAGTAGCTGGGCGATCTCGTCGGGGTCGGTGTCGCCCGCGGCGTCGGTCTCCGGGGAGGAGGACACGCCGTCGGGGATGGCCCAGGGCTCGTACCGCATCACCGGCCGATCCTACGGGCGGGTGAGACCATGGACGTGCCAGCCGCCAGGGGTAGGAGCCGACATGGGACGAGTCACGGTGCGGCGCCCGGTGGTCCGCGTGCGGGAGCAGGGCGTGAACCGGCGCCCGGACGCGCTGGCCGCCGAGGAGCCGCTCGAGATCCGGGTCGACGGTCGCGCGCTCGCGGTGACCATGCGCACGCCGGGGCACGACGTCGAGCTCGCCCACGGCTTCCTGCTGACCGAGGGCGTGATCACCTCGGTGGACGACATCGCGACCGCGCGGTACTGCGACTCGGTCGACGACACCGGCCGCAACACCTACAACGTCCTCGACCTCGCGCTGGCCCCCGGCGTCGCCCCGCCGGACGACTCGGTCGAGCGCCGCTTCTAC
>JAICLN010000100.1 GCA_025925615.1 Actinomycetospora sp.
TCCCGCCGGCGGTCACGCGGGTCCTCGCGGTGGAGCCCTCGCCGGTCGCGCGGCGGCTGGCCGCCCCGCGGATCGCGGCGGCCGGGGTGCCGGTGGAGCACGTCGGGCTCGACGGCGCCGCGCTGCCGCTCGCCGATGCGTCGGCCGACACCGTCGTCAGCACGTTCACGCTCTGCACGATCCCGGACCTCGACGGCGCGCTCGCCGAGGTCCGCCGGGTCCTGCGCCCGGACGGCGTCTTCCTCTTCCTCGACCACGGGCTCTCCCCGCGCCCGGCCGTGGCCCGCTGGCAGCACCGGCTCACCGGCCTGCAGCAGCGGGTGTTCGCGGGCTGCCACCTGGAGCGCGACATCGCGGGGCGGGTGGAGCGGGCCGGGTTCACCGTGACCGCGCTCGAGGCGGTGGCGATCCCCGGGCCGTCGGTGCTCAACCACGTGGTGCTCGGGGAGGCGCTCCCCGGCGTGACGCCGGTCTCGTCGCGTCATGAACCCCGTCGAACCGGGTGATCCCCGGCGCACACCACGCCAAGGGGGGAGGCCGCCGTGAAGGTCACCGTGTTCGGGGCGACGGGCAACATCGGTCAGCTCGTCCTGCGTCGACTGCTCGACGACGGGCACGAGGTGACGGCGTTCGTCCGGTCGCCCGCCAAGCTCGGGATGGCCGCCGCGGCGGTCGCCGTGGTGTCCGCCGACCTGACCGACGACGACGCGATCCGGGAGGCGGTGGCCGGCGCGGACGCCGTCGTCAGCGCCCTCGGGCCGCCGATCGACCCGTTCGTGCGCGGCACCCCGCTGACCGACGGCACCCGCCGCATCGTCGCCGCGATGCACGCCGAGGAGGTGCGGCGGCTCGTCGCGCTCGCGACCGTCAGCGTCCCGGATCCGCGGGACCGCCCGCGCCTGCTCGACCGCCTGGTGCCCATCGCGATCGGGCTGCTCATCCCGGGGGCGCTGCGCGAGGTGCAGGGCATCTCCGAGGTCGTCGCCACCTCCGGGCTCGACTGGACGGTGGCGAGGATCTTCGCACCGATCGACGTGCCGGCGAACCACACCGTGCAGGCGGGGTTCCTCGGCCGCGACCCGGTCGGGGTGGAGATGTCGCGCGCGGACATCGCCGACTTCCTCGTCGACCAGATCGGCAGCGAGGACTTCGTCGGTGCGTCCCCGGCGATCAGCAATTAGGTGCGCTGCGCGCTCGTGAGCACTTTCCGGGGTTATAGCCCCGGAAAGTGCTCACGAGCCGGAGGCACCTACTCCCCCCACGCCTCCAGCAGGCGCAGCCACACCTCGGTCTTCGTCGGGAACGACGGGACCGCGTGCCAGAGCCGCCCCAGCGGCACCTCCCCGACGACCGCGATCGTCGCCCCGTGGACCATGTCGGCCACGTCCGGCCCGACGAACGTCGCCCCGACGACGACCTCGCGCTCGGTGTCGACCACGAGCGTCGCGAAGCCGTCGTAGCCGTCGGCCTCCAGCGCCCCACCGGCGGTGTTGCCGATCTCGTAGGACACCGACCGCACCGGCCGGCCGGCCTCGCGCGCCGACGCCTCGGTGTGCCCGACGGCGGCCACCTGCGGGTCCGTGAAGATCACCTGCGTGACGGCGGTGTGCTCGGCCGTCGCGGCGTGGTGGGAGTACCGGCCCCCGAGCTCCTTGCCGTGGGCGCGGGCGACGATGACGTCGCCGCAGATCCGCGCCTGGTACTTGCCCATGTGCGTGAGCTTCGCGCCGGTGCTCGCGTCCCCGACCGCGTAGAGCCAGTCGCCGAGCACGGTGGTCGTGTCGTCGGCGGGCAGCGGCTTGCCCGGCTCCAGCCCGACCGTCTCCAGCCCGATGTCGTCGGTCGTCGAGCGCCGGCCCGCCGCGACCAGCAGCTCGGCGCCGCGGACCTCGGACCCGTCGTCGAGCGTCGCGACCACATCGGAGTCCTCGCGGCGCACCGCCGTCATCGAGGTCCTGAGCCGGACGTCGACGCCGTCGGCCTCCAGCGACGCCTGCACCCGCCGGCCGGCCTCGGGCTCGGTGTTCGGCAGGAGCCGCTCGCCGTGCTGGACGAGGGTGACCTGGGCGCCGAGCCGCTGGTAGGCGGTGGCCATCTCGGCCCCGACCACGCCGCCGCCGAGGATCAGCAGCGACGACGGCACGTCCTTGACCTGCGTCGCGTCGCGGTTGGTCCAGGCCCCGACGTCTCCGATGCCGTCGATCGGCGGGTAGGTCGGCACCGAACCGGTCGCGACGACGACGTGGCGGGCGGCCACCGACGTCGTCGTCCCGTCGTCGTGGGTCACCTCGACGGCGCGCTCCCCGGTCAGCCGACCACGCCCGCGCAGCAGCGTGATCCCGGCGCCGGAGAGCCAGTCGGCCTGGCCGGAGTCGTCCTCCCCCGCGAACTGGTCGCGCCGCGCGAGGACCTTCGCCACGTCGATCGGGCCGGCCTCGACCCCGGGCATGCGGCGGGTCTCGGCCAGCAGGTCGACCGGCCGCAGCAGCGCCTTCGACGGGATGCACGCGTAGTAGGAGCACTCGCCGCCGACCAGGCCCGCCTCGACGATGGCCGCCGACAGACCCCGCTGGTGGGCGCGGTCGGCGGCGTTCTCACCGACCGGACCGGCGCCGATCACGACGACGTCGACGTCCAGGTCACTCATTCGCTCGCCTCTTCTTCCTCGATCTCTCCGCTGGGCCCGAACCGCTCGACCCGGATGCTGCCCTCCGGCTGCCCGGCCGACAGCAGGTACGACTCCATCGCGAGGGTGAACCGTGCGGATCCGCACACGAACGCGGTGGCCCCCGGGTCGGTGATCGCGCCCACCACCGCCCCGTCCAGCCGGCTCGGTCCGAGTCCCCTGGCACCCCGCTCCCGGGTCAGGGCGACCAGCGCCCCCGCCGCCTCGAGCTCCTCCCGGTAGGGCAGGTCGGCGGCCGTCCGCGCGGAGACCGCCAGCGAGAGCAGTTCGGGCCGCCCGACGTCGCGCGCGTGGCGCAGCATCGAGACCAGCGGTGCCACCCCGCTGCCGCCGCCGATGCCCAGGGCGGGGGTGTGCCCGTCCCAGGCGAACCATCGCCCGATCGGCCCGCGGCACTCGAGCTCGTCGCCGGGCTCGACGACCTCGGCGAGGAACCCGGAGACCTCGCCGTCGGGCACCCGCTCGACGTAGATCTCCACATGGTCGTCCGACGGCGCGGAGACCGCCGAGTAGGACCGGCTCGCGGTGTAGCCGTCCTCGGCCCGCAACCGGATCACGTAGTGCTGACCGGGACGGTGGACCACGCGATCCGGGACCTCGAGGCGCAGGATCACCGCGAGGTCGCCGTGGTGGCGGACGTCGACGACCGTCGCGTCGCGCCAGACCGCGGCGAGGCGCCGGTCCTGACCGGTCTCGGTCACCGGGCCCTCAGTCCCCGTCGAAGCGCTGCTCGAGCCACGGGTCCCCGCGGTCGTGGTAGCCGTTCAGCTCCCAGAACCCGGGCTCGTCGTGGTCCAGCAGCGTGATCCTCGAGATCCACTTCGCCGACTTCCAGAAGTACAGGTGCGGCACGATCATCCGCACCGGCCCGCCGTGCTCGCGGGTCAGCGGCTTGCCCTCGTGCTCCCACACGATCCACGCCGTGCCGCCGGTGACGTCCTCCAGCGGCAGGTTGGTGCGGTACCGGGTGGTCGACTCCTCGACGACGTGCGTCGCCTCGGGCAGCGGCCCCGCCGCCTCGAGCAGCGTGTCGAGGCTGATCCCGGTGAACGACGTGTCGAGCTTCGACCACGTCGTCACGCAGTGGATGTCGCCGCGGTAGGTGTCCGAGTCCCCGCCGGCCAGCTTCTTGAGGTCCCGCAACGACCAGGTGGTCGGGTTCGCCACGAGGCCGCCGATCGACAGCGACCACCGGTCCGCGTCGATCCGGGCCGTCGGCTCCGCGGTGAGCACCGGCCACGACTTCCCGACGTCGTACTGCCCGGGCGGCAGGCGCGGGTCGCGCTCGGCCTGCCGACGCCGGCCGGTGAAACCGCGGGTGATCGCCATGGTCCGGCTCCTCTCGGGACGCGCCTGAAGACGGTCCAGCGTAGGCAGGCGAGGTGACTGTCCGCTTCCTCGAACGACCGACGTAGCGCCGATCATCCCCGCGCGGGGGGACACGCACATTGCGTCGTCCTACCGATACCGCCGGGCCGCATGATCGAGCACGATCACCCGCGTGACCGAGCCCCTCGAGATCGACCCCGCCGCCGCACCGTCCGGGCCGGGCTGCCTGGAGTGCGACCGCGACGGCGGGTGGTGGTTCCACCTGCGCCGGTGCGCCGCGTGCGGCCACGTCGGGTGCTGCGACTCGTCGCCCGCCCAGCACGCCACCGCCCACGCGCGCGGAGCGGGCCACCCGATCCTCACGAGCTACGAGCCCGGGGAGTACTGGTTCTACGACGACCGCTCGGGCGCCGCCGGCGAGGGCCCCGACCTCGCCGAGCCGCGCCACCACCCGGCGTCGCAGTCGACCCCCGGCCCCGCGGACCGGGTGCCGGCCGACTGGCAGCGCCACCTCAACTGATCTGAGGAGATCCCGTGACCGAGCCGGACAACCTCGGCGGCGACGACCCGGACGCCGACGACGACACCGTCTTCGAGCAGCTCGACGAACAGGACTCCCTCGCCGATCCCGACGTCCCCGACCCGCTCGACGAGGGCGTCTCGCCCCACGAGCAGCCCTGGGGCACGACGGCGTGGGGGGTCACCGACGCCGAGGAGCGCGAGGGGCAGCCGCTCGCGGGGCGCCTGCGCCGCGAGGTCCCGGACTCGTCCGCCGACGACGACGGCGACGGGCTCGGCGACGCCGACGACACCGACGGCGAGCTCTGGGACGACGAGGTCGGGGGCGGTCGCCGTGCCGGGCGGCTCGTCCTGCAGGACGGCGGGGAGGACTTCTGGGCCGACGACGTCGGCGTCGACGGCGCGGGCGCCAGCGCCGAGGAGGCCGCGGTCCACATCGTCGATGACGACGGGTAGGTGCGCTCCGCGCTCCCAGTGACGGACGTCGCTGTAGCCGAGCCCACGGACGGGTGTGGTGATCACGGCCTGCGCGGAATTCTCGGGTCGTCGCCCCGATGTCGTGGCCACTCGCTCTACCCGACCTGGCGGGGTCGGTCGAGACATCCGACGACCGAACTTGGTGGTGAACCGCGATGACGATGCCGACTGCCTCGTTGCCCTGGATGGGCAACCGCGTGGAGATGTGGGAGATCGAGGGAACGGAGTTGACGGCCCTCGAGTGGCGTCGCCCGTGGAACGGCTCGATGCGCGGCTTCCGCGTGCTGGGCGCCGACGAGCTCTCGCTGGTCTGCCTGGCCGTCGAGGAGGCCACGGCGGACCTGCGTCCCGCGCCGCGCCTCGAAGGCCTCGCGGGCCGGCCCCTCGACCTGGAGGCCTTCCTCGAGGAGGTCCTCGACCGCTGAGCCCCCGCCCGGCCCGCCCCGTCGGCGGGCCGGGCGGTGTCGTTCAGCCGGTGATCTCGTGGGTGGGCGTGATCGTCGCGCGGCCCAGCGAGTGGAAGAACAGGTTGAAGCCGAGGAACGCGGGAGTGGCGTCCTCGCCCACCCCGAGGTCCTCGACGTCGACCGCGTGGACCACGAAGAAGTAGCGGTGCGGGCCGTGCCCGGCGGGTGGGGCCGCGCCGATGTAGCGGTGCGCCCCGGCGTCGTTGGCGAGCGTGATCGCCCCGTCCGGCAGCAGTCCCTTGTCCGGGTCCCCGGCGTCGGCGGGCAGCGAGGTCGTCGAGGCCGGCAGCCCGACGACGGCCCAGTGCCAGAACCCGCTGGCCGTCGGGGCGTCGGGGTCGTAGCAGGTGACGGCGTAGCTCTTCGTGCCCTCGGGGGCGCCCGACCAGGCCAGCTGGGGGGACGCGTCCTCGCCGCCGGCGCCCATGATCCCGCTGACCTGGGGGTTCGGGAGCGGCTGGCCGTCGCGGACGTCGGTGCTGGTCACCTCGAAGGAGGCGACGTCGGGCAGGAAGCTGTACGGGTCGGGCGGCTGGGGCGCCACGGGTCCTCCTCGGTCGGGGACGTGCGGGTCGAGAGCCGCTTACCCCGCCCGCGTCACCGGCCATGCACGACGGGCCCGGTCAGCCGCAGCACCCGCCGCCGCAGCAGCCCCCGCCGCCCGTGGGCGCGCCCCCGGCGAACGGCGACGGCGGCGTCACGGGACGCGTCGCCGTCCGCGCCCGGCCGCCGATCGAGACGGCGGAGAGCAGCTTGACGGTGTCGGTGTGCCCGCCGGGACACTCGGCGGGATCCGACGAGTGCTGCATCGGCCGGTCCACCTCGAAGGTCGACCCGCACTCGCGACAGCGGAACTCGTAGCGCGCCATGCCCCGGACAGTAGGCCGCAGGAGAGGCGCCCGACAGTCGTCTACGGTGCCGACGTGGCGTTCACCGGGTTCGGCGACGCGGCCGTCGACTTCTACGAGGGGCTCGAGGCCGACAACTCCAAGGCCTACTGGACCGACCACCGCCACCTCTACGAGGAGCACGTCCGCGGGCCGATGATCGCCCTGCTCGCCGACCTCGAGACCGAGTTCGGGCGGGGCAAGGTCTTCCGGCCGTACCGCGACGTGCGGTTCGCGGCCGACAAGACGCCGTACAAGGTGCAGTGCGGGGCCACCGCGGGACCGCACTACGTCCAGGTCTCCGCCGACGGCGTGATGGTGGCGGTCGGCTACTACGCGATGGTGCCGGCGCAGATCGCCCGCTTCCGGGCGGCGGTGGACGACGAGCGCCACGGACCGGTGCTCGCGGGCCTCGTCGAGGGTCTCGACGCGGACGGCTTCACGATCGCCGGAGACCGCCTGAAGAGCCGGCCGCGCGGCACCGACCCGGAGCACCCGCGCCTCGACCTGATGCGCCACCGCAGCCTCTACGCCTGGTGCTCGTGGCCGCCCTCGGAGGAGCTGCACACCCCGGCGCTCGCCGAGCGGGTCGCGACGACGTGGCGCCGGCTCGACCCGCTCGGGCAGTGGCTCGACGAGCACGTCGGGGTCGACCTGGAGGACGCCGCGCAGAGCGTCCGCCGTCGTCGCTGACCTGGGTGCCCCTCCGCGACGATATGTGGCCAGTCGTCGACAGGTGATACCGTCCGGCCGTGGAGCCGAACGAGAACCTCGCGTTCGACGCCCTGTCCGACCGGGTCCGCCGTCGCATCCTGGCCGTGCTCGGCGAGCACGGCGAGCTGTCCGTCGGGGACATCGCCGGTCGCATCGACGCCGTCGGGCGCACCACCGTCTCCAGCCACCTGCGCGTCCTGCGCACCTCGGGGCTGGTGCGCGAGCGGCGCGACGGCCGCAACCGCTTCTACTCCCTCGACGTGGACGGCGCCGTCCGCGATGCTTTCGTGTTCCTGCAGTCGATCCTGCACCAGGCCGTCGCGGGGGCGGCCGCCACCGACCCGTCGACGGCCGAGCCGGCCGGCACGGACGGGGAGCGGGACACCGGCTGACCCACCCCGGCCAGGGACCCCGATGCAGACGACCACGGTTGCCGCCGAGCGGACCGTCGCGCGCACGCCGCACGAGGTGTTCGCCCTGTTCGGGACCTCGCGGGGAGCCGGCTGGGTGTTCGGGGCACGCTGCGACGAGGTGCGCACCGGCGCCCCGGTGAGCCTGCGTCTCCCCCTCGGCGAGCAGGGCCGCCACGACGTCGACGTCCTCGGCCGGCTGTGCCGGGTGGTGCCCGCCGCGGTGATCGACATCGAGCACACCCAGCCCTGGCGCGGCCGCCTGACGCTGCGGTTCACCCCGGCCGGCCCGCGGGGCACCCGCGTCCAGGCCCGGGCCCACGTGCCCGCGGAGGGCGTCGAGTGGCTCCTGCACCGCCGCGGGATCCCGCTGCCGGAGCCGCCCGACGACGGCGCGATCCGGCTCGGGGTGATCGCCACCTCCTCCGGTCCGGGCGCGGTCTACTCGCTCTCGGCCGAGCTGATGGCCGAGCTCGCCGTCGACGAGATCAACGCCGACGGCGGGATCGCCGGCCACCCCGTGCGGCTGCTCCCGGCCGACGACGCGACGGACGCCGAGCAGGCGGCCGCCGAGGCCGAGCGCATGGTCCGACTCGGGTGTCGTGCGGTCTTCGTCAACAGCACGTCCGCCAGCTTCGACGCGGTGCGCCGGGTGCTGGCCGGCCGGGGCGTGCTGGTGGTGCACACCGTGCTCAACGAGGGCGGCGGGGTCTCCCCGACGGCGATCCGCTTCGGTGAGCGCCCGCACGCCCAGCTCGAGGCGCTGGTCGCCCCGACGATGGCGACGACGGGGGCGCGGCGCTGGTTCCTCGTCGGCGAGGGCTACGTGTGGTCCTACGGAGCGCACGCGGCGGCCCAGCGGGCCATCGCGCGGGCCGGTGGCGAGGTCGCCGGCGAGGCCCTGAGCCCGCTGGGGACGTCGGACTTCTCCGCGACGATCGACGCGGTCCGGCGCTCGGGCGCGGACCTCGTGCTGAGCACGCTCGTCGGCGCCGACGAGGTCGCCTTCGAGCGCCAGAGCGAGGCGGCCGGGCTGCGCGAGAGCACCCGCACGGTGTCCCTCGCGCTCGAGGAGTCGACCCTGGCCCACATCGGGCCGCGGGCCGGGAACGGGCTGCGCACCGCGCTCGGCTACTTCCAGGACAACCCGGTGGCGGGCAACGCCGAGCTCGTGGGCCGCTACCGGGCCGCGTTCGGGACGTGGGCGCCCGCGATCACCGCGCTCTCCGAGACCGTCTACGAGGCCATCCACCAGTACGCCCGGGTGCTCCACCGCGACCCCGACGGGAGCGCCGCGGGGCACGGGCAGGCCCTGATGCGGAGCCGGGACCGGGCGGGCGGCGACGTCGTCGGGGCCCGTGACCTGCTGCGACCCCAGCTGTACGTCGCCGAGGGACGCCCGTCCGGGCTGCAGGTCGTCGGCGAGGCCGCACCGACGCGCTGAGCCCCCGGCCTGCGCCTTTCCGACACGTCACGCAACCGCAACAGGTTGATGCGTCGGTGATCATTGACATATCTCGGACGGTCTTCCTACTGTGCCCTGGTTCACAGTCGGATCCCCGATCGCCACCCGCCAGCCCCTGGAGTCGCCCGATGCCGCTTCCCACCCCGGACCACGAGGCGCTCACCGCGGTCGCGGCGGGCTACGGCCTCGGCCTGTCGTCCGACGAGGTCGGCGAGTACGCCCCGGTGGTCGCGGGCCTGCTCGCATCCTGGGACGCCGTGGCCGAGCTCTACGAGGCCGAGGCGCCGGCTCCGCCGGAGCGGGCGTGGTCGCGGCCCGAGGCCGGCGCGAACCCCTACAACGCCTGGTACGTGACGACCTCGATCACCGAGTCCTCGTCGGGCCCGCTCGCCGGGCGCTCCGTCGCGATCAAGGACAACACCGCGGTCGCCGGGGTGCCGATGACCAACGGCTCGACGACCATCGAGGGCTTCGTCCCCTCTACCGACGCCACGATCGTGCGCCGCCTGCTCGATGCGGGCGCGACGATCGCCGGCAAGGCCGTCTGCGAGGACCTCTGCTTCTCCGGCGCAGGCATCACCGCCTCGACCGGGCACGTGGAGAACCCCTGGGACGCCTCCCGCCACGCCGGCGGCTCCTCGGGCGGCAGCGCCGCGCTCGTCGCGGGCGGCGTCGTCGACATGGCCACCGGGGGCGACCAGGGCGGGTCGATCCGCATCCCGGCCTCGGACTGCGGCCTCGTCGGGCACAAGCCGACCTGGGGTCTCGTCCCCTACACCGGCGCGTTCCCGATCGAGGCGACCATCGATCACGTCGGGCCGATCACCCGCACCGTCTCCGACGCCGCGCTGATGCTCTCGGTCATCGCGGGCCCCGACGGGCACGACCCGCGCCAGCCGGCGAACCTGCAGGTCCAGGACTACCTCGGCGCGCTCGGGCAGGGCGTCCAGGGCCTGCGGGTCGGCGTCGTGCGCGAGGGCTTCGGCCTCGCCGAGTCCGAGCCCGAGACCGACGAGGCGGTGCGCACCGCCGTCGGGGCGCTCGCCGACGCGGGCATGACGGTCTCCGAGGTCTCGGTGCCCTGGCACCTGCACGGGCCCCGCATCTGGGACGTCATCGCCACCGAGGGCGCCACCGCCCAGATGGTCGACACCTACGGGTACGGCCTGAACTGGAAGGGCCGCTACGACCCCGAGGTCATGGAGCACTACGGCCGGCGCTGGTTCGAGGACGGCAGCCGCTTCCCCGAGACCGTCGACCTGGTGCTGCTCGCCGGCAAGTACGCGCTGAACACCACCCACGGCCGCCACTACGCGATGGCGCAGAACCTCGCCCCGAAGCTGGCCGCGGCCTACGACGCCGCCCTGGCCGAGGTGGACGTGCTGGTCATGCCCACCCTGCCGATGCGGGCCACGGTGCGCCCGGGAGAGGGCGCCCGACCGCCGGAGATCCTCGGACGGGCCCTGGAGATGCTGGCCAACACCAGCCCGTTCGACGTCACCGGCCACCCCGCGTGCTCGGTGCCCGCTCCGCTCGCCGACGGGCTCCCCGTCGGGATGATGCTCGTCGGCCGCCAGTTCGAGGACGCCACCGTCCTGCGCGCCGCGCACGCCTACGAGCAGGCCGTCGGAGGCTTCCCGGCTCCCGCCGCGGCCGCCGCCTCCGTCTGACCCGTCCCCACGACCGACCTCGGAGGTCTCATGAACGGCATCCACGATCTCGGCGGACGGGACGGCCTCGGCGCCGTCGACCCGCCCCCGCCGGGCGTCGAGCCGGTGTGGAAGGCGGAGTGGGAGAAGCACGCCCACGCCATGTTCCCGCTGGCGTTCCGGGCCGGGCACTTCGGGCTCGACGAGTTCCGCTTCGCGATGGAGCAGATGGACCCGGTCGAGTACCTGTCCTCGGCCTACTACGAGCACTGGCTGCACGCGGTGGAGCACTACGGCGTGCGGGCCGGGGCGCTGGACCCCGACGAGGTCGAGAAGCGCTACCGGTACTACCTCGAGAACCCCGACGCCCCGCTGCCGGACCA
>JAICLN010000104.1 GCA_025925615.1 Actinomycetospora sp.
CTCGGGGGTCAGCGCGTCCACCGGCCCGTCGGCCACACGCATCAGCGCGACGTCGACGCCGGGAACGGGGCGCCCGACGCAGATCCCCTCGTCGGGGAGCTCCAGCAGCTCGTCGCTGCCGATGGTCGCCACCGGTAGCGCCTCGGTCGCGCCGTAGGGGGTGTGGACCCGGGCGCCGGGCGCGAGGAGCGCGAGCACCCGCCGCTGGACGTCGCGGGGCACCGGTGCGCCCGCGGAGATCACCTGGCGCAGCGCGGGCAGGTGCGTCCCGGCGGGGGCGCCGCGCCCGAGCCGGTCGAGCACGGCGGGCGAGCCGAACATGACGGTCGCGCCGGTGTCCCGCGCCGCCCGGGTCACCCGCGACGGCACGACCTTCGCCGGCTTCGTCGGGTCCATCCGCGGCACGACCGTCGTCATGCCCAGCGCCGGTCCGAACAGCGCGAACGGGGGGAACGTGGCAAGGCTGACGTCGCCGGGACCGAGTCCGTACAGATCCCGGACCAGTTCGGCCTGGGCCAGCAGCCCGTCCTCGTGGTGCTCGACGCCCTTGGGCGGACCGGTGCTGCCGCTGGTGAACAGGATGGCCGCGGGGGTGCCCTCGGGCCGCGCGACCGGCGCCTGCGGCCCCCGTCGGGACCCCTCGCGCTCGAGGCGACGCAGCGAGTGCGCGCCGGGCACCGGCACCGGTCCGGCGGCCACCGCGATCCGCGCCTGCGGGCACCAGCCCAGCGCCCGGCGCGCGAGGTGCGCCTTCGCGACCCCGACGAACGCCTCCGGGGCGACCTCGCCCAGGCACGAGCGCACCCGGTCGAGCCCGATGCCGGGATCGACGACGACCGGGACCGCACGCACCCGCAGCAGCGCGTAGGCCAGCACGAAGAAGTCGCTGATCGGGGGGACGAGCAGCGCGGTGCGGGTGCCGGGGCCGATCCCCAGGTCGAGCAGCCCGGACGCGGCGGCCTCGACCCGGCCCTGCAGTGCGCCGAAGGTGACGGTGCGGGTCGAGCCCGTGAGAACGGAGAGCCCCGGGGTGGGCAGCACGAGCGCCGGGTCGGTCGGGCGGTCGGCGGCGTGCCGGGCGAGCATCCCGTCGAGGGTCGTCGTCCGTGCCCCGCTCGCCGTGCTCATCGCCGGCCCGCCGCCAGGAACCCGCGCACCTGCGGCACGATCTCGCCGGGCACGTCCTCGAGCACGTAGTGCCCGGCGTCGGGGTACCGATGGACGTCGGCCCCCGGCAGGTAGCCGACGAGGTGGTCGAGGATCCCGCCGTCGAACACCGGGTCCTTCATCCCCCAGTGGATCTGCACCGGGTGCGTGTCCAGCAGCGGGAGGCGCTCGGCGAGGCGCACGAGCACCGGGTGCGCCGGGTCGTCCGGGCCGGTCGGGATGTCCTGGACGAAGGCGTGCACGGCGACCCGGTGGGCCGGGCTGTCGTAGGGCGCGAGCAGCCCGCGGCGGGCCTGCCCGTCGACGCAGAGTCGCCCGGAACCGAGCACGAGCGCGCCGAGCGAGAAGGCGTTGAACCGGCGCACCGCGACGTCGCCGACGACGGGCAGCCGCGCGGCCTGCAGCGTCCACGGGATCCGCTTGTCCGTCGGCAGCGGGAAGGCCGCGCTGTTGAGGATGACGACCCGGTCGACGGCGTCGAGGTGCTCGACCGCCCAGGAGAGCCCGATCGGCCCGCCCCAGTCGTGCACGACGAGGGAGAGCGGCTCGTCGAGCTGGAGGGAGTCGACGAACGCGGTGAGGTCCGCGACGCGGCGGGAGAGGGTGTGCGGGTAGTCGGCCGCGGCGGGCTTGTCGGAGCGCCCCATGCCGATGTGGTCGGGCGCGATCGCCCGGAACCCGTCCCCGGGCAGCGTCGCGAGCAGCGACCGCCAGTAGAACGACCACGTCGGGTTGCCGTGGACGTGCAGGACCGGCGGCGCTGCGCTCACTCCCTCGGGCCCCTCGTCGACATAGGCCATGGTGTGGCCGTCGATCTCGACGGAGCGGGTCGCGAAGTCGAACCCGGGCAGGGCGGGCACCGTCGTGGTCACCAGATCACCTCGGCCGCGGCGGCGTTGATCCCGCTGCCCACGCCCATGAGCATCACCCGCGAGCCCTCGGCGACGGTGCCGTCCTCCACCGCCTTCGAAAGCACCGTCGGGACCCCGGCCGGGCCGGTGTTGCCGAACGACGGGTACAGCGAGGGGAACCGGTCGCGGTCGAGCCCGAGCTGGTCGGACACCGCGCGGGTGTGGACCTTGCTGACCTGGTGCAGGCAGTACACGTCGTAGCTCGCGGCGTCCCAGTCGAAGGCCGCGACGGCCTCCTTCCAGGCCCGCCCGGCGAGCTCCATGCCGGCCGCGAGCAGCCCCGAACTGTCGGTGCGCATCTCGTCGGCCTGCCCGACGCAGAGCTCGGCGTTGCCCATCGTGCTGGCCCGGCCGAGCCCGCCGAGGTAGCGGTGCCCGCCGGGGCCGTCGGCCCGCGAGAGCACCATCGCCACGGCCCCCGACCCGACGGTGAGGGTGGCGAACTGCTCGTGGAAGGTCCGGCGGGTCGAGTCGTCCGCGGCCAACCGCGCGATCGTGGATTCCATCGCGAATCGGCTGGTTTCGCCCGCGACGACGAGTCCGTGGTCGATCTCGCCCGAGGAGATCATCGTGGACACGACGTTCATCCCGTTGAGGAATCCGAGGCATGCATTGCCCAGATCGAAGTTCGCGGCTTCGGGCGACAATTCCATCCGGCCGTGGACGATGCTCGCCGTCGACGGCTCGAGGTGGTCCCGGCTCACCGAGGTGTTGATCAGCGCGCCGATCTCGTGCCGGGGGACGCCGCTGCGGGCGAGGGCCTCCTCCCCGGCGCGGGCGGCGACCTCGCTGGGCATGGTGCCCTCGTCCCACACCCGTCGTTCGGCGATGCCGGAGAGCTTCTCGAGCAGGCCGGGAGTGATCCGCAGCCGGGCGAGGGTCCCGGCGAGCCGGTCCTCGAGCTCGGTGGAGGTGACCGCGTGCGGCGCGTCGACGTGCGCCAGTCCGGTGATCACCACGTCGTCGTACCGCTGTGCCGCTCGCATGACCCGAGAGTGCGGGATTCCCGCAATTCGTGCCACGCAGCGGTTGCGTATTACCGGCGATCACGCTAATCCGGGTAACAGGAACGGCGCGTCAGCTCGCTGCCCCGAACGGCCGCTCGGACCCGGAATACTGCGCGGTAATCACTCGGGTGCACACTACGGCACTACCGGTGCGTACCGGGGCGTGCGCAGTGCGACGTTCCCGATAATCGCCGGACGGCGGCGTGCGCTCACCCGGCGAGCCGGGCCCGTGGACGGGTCACCCGTGCTGACGCTCGCGGGGCGGGAGATCTCGTCCGCCTGAGCGCCTCAGGTCGCGCCTTCGGGCGGGCGCACCGACGGCGCGGCGTCGAGGGTGTCCTCGCCGCTCTGCTGGGTCGGGAGCTCGAAGCTGACGTCGATGTCCTGGAAGCTCTTCTGGCGCGGTGCCTGCGCGTACGCGGTGAGGGCGCGGCGGTCGCCGGCGGTCATGTCGGCGTCGTCGGGGAAGACGCTGAGCAGGCTGCGGGGGAAGAGCTCCAGCACGCGCACGGTGTTGAGCTCGGCGCAGAGCAGGACGATCAGCACCGCGACGTAGATCCACGCGAGCAGGCCCAGCACGATGCCGAACAGCCCGTAGCTCGCGCTCATCCCCTGCAGCTCGTGGGTCACGAGGTAGGTCCCGACGAGCTGCAGCAGTTGCCACGCGATCGCCGCCGCCACCGCGCCGGGCAGCAGCTGGCGCAGCGAGACCGGCGCGACCGTGACCAGCCGGAGCCCGGCC
Organism: Actinomycetospora sp.; assembly: GCA_025925615.1. Lineage (GTDB taxonomy): Bacteria > Actinomycetota > Actinomycetes > Mycobacteriales > Pseudonocardiaceae > Actinomycetospora. Next base: position 3,828 of record JAICLN010000104.1, read on the forward strand.
AGGAAGACCCCGACGTTCACCGCGATCGCGATCGCCGTCGACACCACCCGCACCACGTCGCCGAGACCCGCGACGACACCGCTCGTGGCGGTCGTCAGCGCCGAGAGCCCGGTGGTGGCCAGGACCCCGACCGCGAGCACCCCGAGCAGGAGCAGGCCGCGACCGTAGGACGCCGGGAGCCCGGGACGCTCGGCCACCGGCACGGCCCACATCTGGCACATCGCGGTGAGCGCGGCGCGGGTGACGCCCAGGGCGCCGTAGAGGCTGACGACGATCCCGATCACCAGGGCCGCGACGCTGCCGTTCAGCGAGTGCACGTTGGCCCCGATCTGGTCCCCGATCACCGGGAAGTTCCGCAGGGCGGAGCCGAGCACGGCCTGCTGGGCGGCGGGGTCGTGCGAGAGGACGAAGCCGAGGGTGGTGACCGCGAGCAGCAGCAGCGGGAACAGCGACACGAAGCCGTAGTAGCTCAGCAGCGCGGCCTGGTAGCTGCCCTGGTCGTCGACGAACTTGTAGACCACCGCCAGCGGCAGCCCGATCCACCGGTGCCGGCGCTGGTATCCGTCGAACCGCGCCAAGAGTCCCGCCACGGCCATCTCCGCCTCGCGTTTCCCGTGCCGCCGGTCCGGCCGGCGCGCCACCTGCGAGGTTCCCCCGCTCGACGCGCCTCGAACGCCCGGCGCAGGATCGGTGTCATGCCCTCACGCGACGACCACGACGCCCTGCTCTCCTCGACCCGCCTGGGCGTGCTGGCGACCATCAAGGCGAGCGGGCTGCCGCAGCTCTCGCCGGTCACGCCCTTCTACGACGCCGTGGCCGGCACGCTGATGGTCTCGATGACCGAGGGGCGGGCCAAGACCGCCAACCTGCGTCGGGACCCCCGCGCCGCGCTCGAGGTCACCTCGTCCGACGGCCGCGCGTGGGCCGTCGCCGAGGGTCCGGTGACCCTCACGGGGCCGGGCACCGACCCGCAGGGCCCGGAGGTCGAGGCGCTGGTGACCTACTTCCGCGCCGCGGCCGGCGAGCACCCGGACTGGGACGAGTACCGCGCCACCATGGTCGCCGACCGCCGGGTGCTCATGACAATGACGGTGGAGCGGGTCTACGGCGAGCGGATCTAGCTGCGCTGCGCGGCCGTGAGCCCTATCGGCGTGCTCCCCTTGTCCCCCCTTATGACACGGGACAGTGCTCACGAGCCGGAGGCACCCTGGGTGCGCTCCTCGGCGTACGCGTGGTCGCGCACGTAGCGGGGGATGCCGTCCTCGTTCGGCCCGTCGTACCGGAAGACGATCACTTCGACCGAGTAGACGTCCCCGCCCTGCGGGTCGGTCCGCAGGAACTGCCGTCCGGACACCAGCTCGACCTCGGCCGGCGGGCCGCCGTCCGGCCCGGGCGGGCGCTGGACCATCCCGTCGTAGCGACCCTTGTTGGCCAGGAGACAGTGCACGTCGTCCTCCTCGTCGAAGCCCGCCGCGAGCGTAGGGCACGCGGCGGCCGGTGCCGATCCGACGATTGCGCGGCCCCGGGCTCCGGGAACGACGCGGAGATGACTTCGAGCGCCGGGTACGACGAGCTGTGGGACGAGTTCCACCGCGTGGTGAACATGGACTCGCGGGAGCTGGAGAAGTGGCTGATGACCGAGGAAGCCACCGAGGACGCCGACTTCGTCCCCGGTGAGCGCATGCCCCCGACGGGTGCCGACGTCCTCGCGATCCTCGGCAAGCGCAAGACCGACCTGACCGACCACGACGTCCACGTCATGGAGCGGGTCGTCGCGATCGTCCACAACGAGCGCGGCGAGGACCTGGAGCCCGACGCGGGCGACTCCGCCGGCTGGCGCCGGTACCTGATGACGCTCGGGCACGACCCCCTGCGGCCCGCCGGCCACCGGCGCACGGACCGATAGGGGTCCCCGCAACCAGAGTCGGTCGAGTGGACCCGCAGGGCTGCGCCGGCAACCGCGGAGGTCCACTCGACGTCGGCGGACCGCCGGCTCACGGGCGCGGAGCGCACCGGACCACCAGCGTCTTCAGCTCGGCGACGAGCACGTCCTCCTCGGGGCGAGCGGAGGCGAGCCGTCAGGCGACGTCGCTGGGGATGAGCGCGAGCGCCCGGTCGAGGGCGGTGAGCCGGATCGCCTGCCGGACCGCCCGTCGCACGGTGAAGCAGACCAGCTCCACCCCGTGGGTGCGGGCGCTGACGACGACGCTCGCGAGCACGCCCAGCCCGGCGGCGCCCAGGAACTCGACGCCGTCGAGGTCGCACACGAGCCTCGGCCGACTACCGGCGTGGCCCGCGGGGGCCTGCGCGGCGTCGACCACGGCCATCCGCAGGACGTGCTCGAGCCGGCGCGCGTCGACCAGGTCGATCTCGCCGGACACGCGCACGATCGACACGCCGTCCCGGGGGCCGGTCGACGCCACGCTCAGCCGGCCCGCGGACTCGTCGGGCCCGGTGTCGTCACGGACGAGCAGGGGGTCCATGGCGCCCTCCGACCCGGCCGGTCGGGGCCGGCCGCGAGAGGCGGAGCGGCGCCGGAGTGCACCGCGGACAGACGTACTGGACGCTACGGGACCAGATCCCCCCGGCCCCGTCAACACCGAGCGCACCGGCATGATCACGCTCTGCTGGAGGACGGTCAGCGGGGCCGTCGCCACACGTCGCGGTCGTACATCAGCTCGATCTGCTTCTCGAGGATGTCGCGCCGGTACTCGTCATGGTGGGGCGGCTTGCGGTCGAGGTAGAGGTTCTTCGGGTAGATCGGGCGCTCGTAGATGATCTGGGCCAGCTCGGTGCGGATGTCCTTGGCCCAGTTGCTGATCTGCGCCGTCGCGCGGTGGTGGCGCAGCCCCTCGATGTCGACCACCCCGCTGACGAACGTCGAGCCGTTGGTGTCGTACTGCTTGCCGACGACCTGGCCGCGGTGGTTGACGATCATCGAGCGCCCCCCGCCGGCGTCGATCGCGTGCGGGCTGTCGGGGTAGAGGTGGTAGCCGCCGATGTTGGGGGCGACGACGTAGAAGTTGTTCTCGAGCGCCCGGGCCCGGTTCGTGATCTCGAAGACGTCGTTCTCGGTGAAGGGCACCGGGAGCGAGGCCCGGTAGACGACCTCGGCGCCGTTGAGGGCGAGCCCCCGACCGTTCTCCGGGTAGCTCCCCTCCATCGCCATCATCACGCCCAGCCGGCCGATCGGGGTGTCGGCGACCGGCCAGAAGGCGTCGAGCGTGCGGCCGTAGCGCTCGATCCACCAGTCGAAGAGGTCGTGGGGCGACACCGAGCGCTCGACGGGCAGCAGCGCGTTCAGCTTGTGGTGGACGAGGACGATCTCCTCGTCCGGGGAGATCACGAACCCGGCGTTGAAGAACAGGTCCGGCCAGTCCGGGTGCCGGACCTTCGCCTGCGCCATGATCCACACACCCCACTGCCGGGCGAGGCGGCCGAGGCGGTCGGTCTCGGGGCCCGGGACGTCGATCGCGCAGTGGTGGGCGAACTCGACGTGGTCGACGTCGAGAATCTCGTCGTTGAACCCCTGCAGGGCGCCCTCGGGGATGACCAGCAGCTTCACCGGGATGTCGAGGTTCGACAGCCAGAACGCGGCCTTCGTCACGCTCTCGAGGTGCTCGAGGTTGTGGGCGATGTCGGCGCGCTCGCGGATGCCCCAGAAGGTGGGGATGAGCCCGACGGCGTTGTACGGCTCGACCATGGTGCCTCCGGCCTCGTGAGCACTGACTCGGTGTCATAGCACCAGAAATTGCGTACGAGGCGAAGCACCTAGGGTGGGGGCCGTGAGCACCGACGAGCCCCGCACCGAGGCCGAGATCGCCGAGCGCATCGACGCCAACGCGGCGGAGGAGCACGAGATCCGCAACGGCTCCCACGGCGGCCTGAGCGACGATTCTCTCGCCCGGCTGCGGACGCTGGAGGTCGAGCGCGACCGGCTCTACGACCTCAAGCGGCAGCGCCAGGGCCGGCGCGATGCCGGCGAGGACGAGGGCGAGGCCCACGAGCGCGACGCGAGCACCGTCGAGAACTACCGCCAGTAGCGCCTCCTCAGGCCGGCACCGCCGTGCCCCGCAGCACCCCGGCGAGCTCGTCCCTCGTCGGGCCCTCGGCCCGCGGCGGCCGCCAACCGGTGCGGTAGACCGCCGCCGCCCGCGGCTCCACCGCGTCCAGGCACTCCGGTCCGGCGAGCATCGCGAGGTAGGGCGGGAGCGCTGCCCCGATCGCGGGGTCGACCGCCGCCGCGGCCATCACCAGGTCGGACGGCAGGCGGCGGGTGAGGTCGACGTCGTGACCCGCCCAGCGGTCGAGCATCGCCGAGTCCATGCAGACGTGGTCGGCCACCCAGGGCCGCATGTGGGCCTCGCACCAGGCGTCGAAGCCGACCGCGACGTCGGCGGGTCCGGCGCCCTCGTCGAGGCACCGGAGCAGCTCACGGGCCTGCTGGAGCGAGGTCGTGATGCCCCGGCCGAACATCGGGGTCGTCGTCGCGACCGCGTCGCCCACGGCCACGAAGCCCCGGCGGATGCTGCCGTCCGGCGTCGCCTGGCCGCGGTAGTGGTTGATCAGCGCGCCGCCGGAGAGCACCGGGGTGATCGGCGCGGAGCGCTCCGGGTCGGTCCACTCCGCGAGGCCGGGGACCGCCCGGCTGGCCGCCGCGAAGACGGGCTCGTGCCGGAGCAGGGCGAGGTCGGGATCCCCGGCCAGCCGCACGATCAGCACCGAGAAGATCCCGCGCTCGTGCCGGAAGACGATCACCTGGTAGCCGTCGAGGTCCGCCTGCCAGGCCAGCGGGTTGGTCATCGGGCCCGGCTCCGCGCCGGGGTGCAGCCGGTACTGCCGGTCGACGTAGGCGACGCCGACCCGCCCGAGCAGGCTCGGGGCGGCCCGCAGCGCGCGGGTCGCCCGTCCGGCGCGGCCCGACGCGTCGACCACGAGGTCCGCGGGCAGGTCCGCACCGTCGACGTGCAGCCCGGTCGCCTCCGCCCCGTCGAGGGGCACCGCGGGGACGGGGCCCCGCCGCCCGGGCCGGCCGGGGGGCCCGACGACGGCGGCGCGCAGCGCGCGCTCGAATGTCTCCCGCCGCGACCGCATCCCGCCGGGCATCCGCCGGCCGTCGGGCAGCGCGAACGTGATCGGCTCCGCGCCGGCGGCCACCCAGCCGTCGTAGGCCTCCGGGATCTCGGCCCGCAGCGCATCGCCGATCTGCGGGCGGAACCCGTGGGCGTGGTGGAACTGCATCACCCCGCGGCGCGCCCACCCGCCGTCGGGATCCGGCCCGGCGTCCCGGTCGACGACGGTGACACGGTGGTCGCGGCGGGCGAGCGCGGCACCGAGGAACAGTCCCGTCGGGCCGGCGCCGATGATCGCGACGTGCATGCGGACCTCCCGGTGCTAAGTTGGCTGCACTGAGAGTGCATCCGATTGGGCGCGTCGGTCAAGACACGAGGAGGACACCGTGGCCGAGCGGCGGACATACCGGTCGGACCTGCGGGCGCGGCAGGCACGCGAGACGCGCCGGTCGGTCGTCGAGGCGGCGGCCGGCCTGTTCGTCGCGCGCGGCTACGCCACCACGACGCTGGACGCGGTGGCGGCGGCGGCCGGGGTGAGCCGGCGGACCGTCGTCAACGCCGTCGGCGGCAAGGCAGCGCTGCTGGCGCTGGCCTGGGACTTCTCGCTGGTCGGTGACGACGAGCCGGTGCCGATGGCCGACCGGCCGGCGGTGCTGGCGATCCGGGCGAGCACCGACCCCGACGAAGCGTTGCGACTGTGGGCCGAGATGGCCGTCGAGGTCGTGGAGCGCGCCGCGCCGATCGGCCACGTCCTGGCGGCCGCCGCGGACGTCGATCCGGACGCGGCCGCCCTGCTCGCCAAGGCCGGCGCCGAGCGGCTCGAGGGGGCGCGGGCCTTCGCCGCCCACCTCGCGTCCGTCGGCGGCCTCGGGCCCGGCGTGACGGTGGAGCGCGCCGCCGACGCGTTCTGGGCGCTGAACGACGGCACGCTCTACCGGCGGCTGGTGCTCGAGCGCGGCTGGTCGACCACGGAGCTCGTCGACTGGCTGACGGCGCAGGCCCGGGCTGCCGCGGGGCGCTAGCCGCTGACCTCGTCGAGCAGCGAGGACCAGAACCGCAGCGCGGCGTGCTCCATCTCCAGGCCCAGCCGCAGCGTGATCATCCGCTTCGCCACGGCGTCCAGGGACGTGTAGCGCTCCTGCATGTCCTCGTAGACCGCGATGCGCTCGCGGTGCGCGGCCACCTGCTCGCGGGCCAGGCGCTCGACGTCGCCGGGCGCGCCGACCTCGTTGAAGAACAGCTTGAGCTCGGCGATGTCGCGCATCTGGAAGTGCTCGGGCGTCGGCTCGGCCAGCCAGGCCCGCAACTCGTCGCGCCCGGTGTCGGTCAGCCGGAACGTCCGCCGGCGCCGGCCGCCCTCCTCGGTCTCGGCCTCGAGCAGACCGAGGTCGACCAGCCGCTGCGGCTCGGAGTAGAGCTGCGCGTGCGGGAAGTGCCAGAAGTAGCCGATGGACCGACCGACGGCCCGCTTGAGGTCGTACGACGTCGAGGGCCCGCGCAGCGCGATGGTCCCGAGGACCACGTACGAGGTCGGGGACAACCGCTCGGCCACCCGCCGGACCCTACCGACCCTTGCCGTCCGATCCCACGATCCATACAGTCCAGATCGGACGGTATGCGTCGGAGCATGATTGTGGAGGCGGCCCGGTGGACCTGGCGACGGCGTGGGACTGGACGGTCGAGCGCTACCCGCACCGTCGCGCCGTCGGCGGTCCGGCGCCGATGACCTGGGCCGAGTGGGACGCCCGCACCGCCCGCCTCGCCCACGCCCTGGCCGAGCTGGGGGTGCGCCGGGGCGACCGGGTCGGGCTGGTCCTCACGGGCGGCGAGCCCGCGGCGGCCCTGCACCTCGCCGTCCAGCGCCTCGCGGCGGTCGCGGTGCCGCTGTCCACCCGGCTCGGGCCCGACGAGCTCGTGCACTGCCTCGCCGACGCCGCACCCGCCGTCGTCGTCTCCGACGAGGCGACGACGGAGCGGGTCTCCGCGGCGGCGGCCGA
>JAICLN010000260.1 GCA_025925615.1 Actinomycetospora sp.
ATGTGTGAGCGGCGCCGCGTCGACGTACGTGACGCGGTTCGCGGACGGTGCCGGAGCGACGCCTCCCGGTGGAGGTTTCCGCCGGTCAGGGCTCGACCGGCAGGACCACGTGGGACGGGTGCGCCGCGTCGTGGAGGATCTCCCGCTCGCGGGGGACGAGGAGGCCGGCCTCGCCGAGCGCCGCGTCGGTACCGGGGTGGCGGGCGAAGCGCGGGTGGGCGCCGCCGGAGACCTGGACCCGCAGCCGGTGCCCCGCGGCGAACCGGTGCCCGACCGGCCAGAGCTCGACGTCGACGGCGACGCTGCCGTCCGCGCCCGGGCCGGGATCGGTCGGGGTGATCCGCCGGATGCCGTCGGTGACGTTGACCGAGCGGCCGGACTCGTCGACGTCGCAGACCCGGATGAAGACGTCGAGGTGTTCGACCTGGGCGCGGACGTGGACCGTCGCGCGGACCGGGCCCAGCGCCACGAGGTCGCGCGCGAGGACGGGCCCGGTGAACACGACGACGTCGTCGCGGTCCTCGAGCACGGTCTGATCCCGCGGCCCGGAGCGGCCGGAGAGGATGGGTCCGCCGACGGCGGGCGTCGGGTCCTGAGGGTCGTAGGCGATCCGGGTGCCGGCCCAGTGCGCGCCGCCGCGCTCCGGCCACGTCGGGGCCTCGTCGCCGAGGCCGTGGTCGGTGCGCAGGTAGAGCGCCCGCTCGGTGACGTGCTCGGGCGGCCAGTCGGGCAGGCGCCGCTCGGCCCCGCCGCCCGAGAGCTCGAGGTGCACCGGCAGCGTCTCCTCGGGACCGGTGACGTCGTCGAGCGTGCGGTCGAAGAGGGCGAGCGCGTCACGCAGTCCGGCGGCCATCCCGGCGGGGGTGGTGTGGACCCACGGCCCGATGCGCAACACCGGACGGGCCCCCGCCGCCCGCAGCGCGGCGTAATCCTCGAGCTGCCAGGGCAGGAAGATGTCCTGCCAGCCGCCGGTCATGCTCACCGCGACCCCGTGCCGGGCCACCTCGGCGACGCGGCCGGCGTAGGAGCGCTTGGCCCAGTACGCGGAGTCGGGGGCCTGCTCCCGCAACCAGTCCTGGAAGAAGTCGATCGTCGCACCGGAGGCCACCGCGTCGGCCCCGGCGAGCGGCACCGTCGCGAACCCCGCCTCCACGCGGTGCCGGACCGCCTCGACGAGGCGTTCCGCGAGCCGCGGGTGGCGCATCATCGCCGCCCACGAGAGCCCGTTGTCCAGCGAGAAGGTGCCGCCCGGGTAGGTCTGGTCGCGGAACTGCGAGGCGGTGACCATCGTCCCCATGGCTCGCAGGGCCGGGCCGGCGTCCGCGGCGAGCGCCCACTGGGTGATGCCGAGATAGCTCGGGCCGAGGGTGACCACGCGGCCGTCGCACCACGGCTGGGCGGTCAGCCAGCGCACCGTCGCGACCCCGTCGTCGGCCTCGTCGAACGGCGAGAGCTCACCCTCCGAGTCCCGGGTGCCGCGGACGGACTGGACCACGACCTGACGGCCGCGCTCGGCCACGAGGCGCCCGAACACGGTGCCGATCCAGCCGGCCCGGCCGTACGGGCTGCGCACGAGCACGACCGGTCCGCGCGTCACGCCCGCCGGGACCATGTGGTCGTGGCGCAGCACCACGCCGTCGGGCATGGGCACGGCCACGTCGCGGACGACACGGACGCGGGGGGTGCGCGGCGCGGGCAGGTCGAAGGCCCGACGGAGCAGGCGGGTGACCGGGCTCATCGCTCCATCATGACGCGAGCCACGGGCGCCCGGTGTTCACCCCGAGTTCGCCGATCACCGGTCGCGTTCCCGTCACGGTCGGGTGACGCTGCGCTCCGTGACGCGCACACCCCGTGGCGAGGCCCCCGACGTCGGCGTGCCGGTCGAGGCCGCCGTCCTCGTGGCGTTCTTCCACCACTGCTCGTTCGCGACCTCGTCCACCCACGGGTCCGACGCCGGGGTGCGCGCGGCGGTCGCGCCGCTGTTCGACGAGTTCTCCGTCGACCTCGCCCTGCAGGGCCACAACCACCAGTACGAGCGCTCCTGCCGACGACGACGATGACGCTGCGGGCCATCACCGACACCGGTCAGGAGATCGATCGGGTCGTCCTGGAGCGTCGCGCCCGCTGAGCGCGGCGCCTCGTGTGATCAGGGGTACGTGAGGCGTGTCGTCGGGCGCCCTGAGGTGCTCGGTGTGCCCCTCGTGCGAGGGTCGGCGAGGTCGGCCGGCCGCCGTCCTTGATCAGGGGCACACGGGGCAGCTCGCGCGACGCCCGGAGATGCGCAGTGTGCCTCTCACCGACCCCGGGCGGGACGGTGTCCGGGAAATGCCCCCGACGCACTCGCGGAGCTCCCGACGACGGATCGCGCACGCGTCCACGGAATCGCCGTACCACCGACGTCCGCGCCACTGCCCGTGACGCGGCGCTTCTACCTGCGTCCTCACTGCGGGGACCTCGCTGATCAGCGGAGGTGACGCCGGTCGCCGTGACCGATACCCGTTGGTGGATCCCGCCCGTCGGCGCGAATGCCGGGGAACGGCGCGACGGCATCTCCCGGCGTCGTCCATCTCCCGGCGTCGTCCGGGGCCATTCCGGTGATCGACGGCGACGTGGTCCGCGCCACCTCGGTTCGCCCGGGCGCGGGACCCCCGTCAGGATGCCCCCGTGTCCCGGCCCCACCGCGTCCTCGAGGTGCTCGCTGCCCGTCGGGCGGCGGGCTCCGGTCCTGGCGACCGTTCCGACGGTCACCGCGTCGTCCTCGCCGTCGAGGGCGGCGGCAGCCGCGCGACGTACTCGTCGGGGATGGTGCTCGGCCTCGAACGGCTCGGATTGACCCGCTGCTTCGACGCCGTCTACGGGGCCTCGGCCGGCGCGCTCGCCGGGAGCTGGCTCGTCGGCGGCCAGACCGAGAAGTGCTGCGCCGGGTGGTGGGAGCCCGGGCTGATGGAGCGGGTGACGAAGCCGACGCGCGGGCTGCGGGGACGCCCCGTCGTCGACGTCGAGTACCTCATCGAGACCGTCGGCGAGGAGATCGTCCCCGTCGACTGGCAGGCCATCGTCGACGCCGAGGTGCCACTGCACCCCGTGGCCACCGACGTCGACACCGGGCAGTCCTTCGACCTGCGCGGCACGATCGACGACCCCATCTCGCTCAAGCTCGCGCTCCGGGCCTCGGCGAACGTCCCGGTGCTCGCCGGTCTCCCCATGGAGATCCACGGTCGGCGACTGGTCGACGCCGCCGTCGCCGAGCCCCTGCCGTTCCACACCGCCCTCGACCAGGGCGCCACCCACGTCCTCATGCTGCGCACACGCCGGGCCGACCAGGAGGCCATCGACGCCACGCGGCTCGAGAAGGCGCTCGTCGCCCGGCTCGGCGAGGCGCGCGTGCCCGGCCTGGTCCACGTGCTCGGACGGCGCCTGGAGACCCGGCGCGCCGACGACGAATGGCTGGCGAAGGCGAGCGCGATCGCCGGCGACGAGGGGGTCGACGAGCCCCCGCACCTGCTCGAGGTCCGCCCGCCCGAGGGCGCGAACACGATCAACCCGCTCGAGACCGACCCGGACCGGCTGCGCCGCGGCGTCGAGACCGGGTGCGACGCGCTGCGGGCGCTCGTGGAGCCGGCCTTGGGCTGACGCCCTGTGCGTGCGTTCCCGTGTTCAGGCACGACGGAGACACAGCACGCCGATAGGGCACGCACGAGGCGTCAGCCCAACAGCGCCAACCCGGCGACGATCCGCGCGGCGTCCGCCCCGGCGCCGCGCACCCGCGACGCCGGTCCCCCGCCGGCGAGCCGCAGCACGGGCTCCGGCACCAGCGCGTGCCGGACGACGACGTCGCCGTCCGGCCCGATGCCCACCCCGACCTCGAGCCGCGACTCGGACGCCGCGAGGCGGCCGCCGTCGTCGGCTCCCGCCGGGGAGTCGGGCAGGATCGCCGTCGGGATACCCAGCTCCTCGGCGCCGGCGCACACCTCGCGCAGCACGCCGGGCGGGGCGTCGTCGTGGACGGCGACGAGGACGGCGGGCGGGAGCGCCGGGTCGTCGGCGCGGTCGATGCGGCCGTGGCAGCCGGGCCCGCCCGACGCTGAAACCGCCGACACCCCGGAGAGCGGGCTGCTCACGACGCCACCTGGTCCTGGAGCTTCTCGGGTGCCGGACCCGCCGTCGTGCCCGCGTAGGCGTCGACCAGGCCGGCCGCGACCGCGTTGCGCGGACCCTCCGTCCCGTGGACGTTCCCGATCCCACACACGACGCCGTGCGGCGCGAGCGCATCGGCCACCATGCCGGGGATCTCGAAGTCCAGCGCCGACCCGCCGAGCAGGACCACCGAGCCGAGCAGCCGCAGCGAGCCCTGCGGCGCGACCTGGGCGAGGGCACGCAGCGCGTTGACGACGAACACCCGCCGCTTGGCCTCGCGGCGCACCCGACGCACCTCCTCGAGCGACGTGCGCACCGGGACCGCGGCGAGCCCCTCCGGCGTCACGGTGACGACCTTCGCGAAGACGTGCGGAGGCAGCGCCTCCGTGAAGAACTGCACGGTGCCGTCCTCGTGGCGGATGTGGAAGAAGCTCTCCACCTTCGCCAGCGGGTGCCGCTTCACCGACTCCGCCGCCTCGCGGTCCTCGAGCCCCAGCTCGGAGTCGATCAACTTCGTGACCAGTTCACCCGCACCGGCGACGTGGACCGCGGAGACCGCACCGTCGCGGTCGAGCAGCGCGGCGTCGGTCGAGCCGCCCCCCATGTCGATGATCGCGATCGGGACCGAGGTGCCGGGGGTGGTGAGCGCGCCGCGGACCGCGACCTCGCCCTCGACCCCGCCGATGATCGTCTCGCACCCGAGCTCCTCGGAGATCGCGTCGGCGACCGCCTGCATCCGGCTGCGGCTGGTGCGCACCATCGCGGCGAGCGCGACGGCGTTCTCCCGCGAGACCTCGCCGGCGAGCCCGCCACTGACCACGGCCGGGACGAGGGTGTCGACGGCGAGCACATCCCGGATGCGGATCTCCGAGGCCGGCTGCCCGGTCACGTCGGTCATGGTGTCGCGGACGTTCGCGAGCATGCCGCCGACGTGCGTCCCGGCCTCGCCGTGGACGTCGTCCAGCGGCGCGACCCGCCCGATCGCCTCCATGATGGCGGCGGCGCCGGTGTCGACCCCGACGTCGAGCGATCGTCCGGAACCGGACAACGTAAGGGTGCCGACGGGGATGCGGCGGTCGGTGACGTCGCCGGCGGGCGTCCGGACGACGACGGCGGACCGGTTGCCCGAGAGGGCGCGGGCGACCGGGGAGACCTGACGGGTCTGGTCGGGGTCCAGCCCGAAGGTGGACGCCAGCCCGTAGGAGTCGGACAACGTGCGGATGGTCCGGCCGTGCGGCGCCACCTCGACCGCGGCGAGCATCCCCAGCGGGACCCGGTCCACGGCCGACACCTCGTCGACCACCGGGACGCGATGCTCGAGGCGGTTGACGACCAGCACCGCGTCGTCGCCGTGCATCACCGCCGCCACCACGTCGGCGCCGCTCTGGACGGCCCGGTTGAGCAGGTGCGCGACGTCGTCGAAGTCGGCGCCTGCGGGAACCACCACGACGACGGGTTCCCCGGGCTCGACGACGTCGAGCCCGTCGAGCCCCACCGTGGTCCCGACGCCGAGCCCCTCCCCGCCGGGGGTGTCCGGGTTGTGCCCGATCATCGTCGACTCGGTGATGATCGTCTCGGTGATCGTCTCCATCGCGAGCCCGCTGATCACCGGGGTGGCCTCGTTGAGCAGCACCGTGGCGAGCGCGTCAGAGGGCCGCCCGGCGGCCTCGAGGGCACGCCGGACGGCCGTGACGGCCCCGGCGGTGTTCGCCGGGGTGCCCTTCACCCCCGTCGTCCTGGTCAGCGAGGACGCCAACCGGTGGACCCCCCCGTCGTCGACATCGGCAACTCCACCACCGAGGCGTGCATCGCCGAGGTGGAGGAGCACGACGTCCACCGGCTGGCCGCGTCGCTGACCCGCACGACGGGGGTCAAGGGCACGCCGGCGAACACGACCGGCGCGGTCACGGCCGTCCGGCGCGCCCTC
>JAICLN010000152.1 GCA_025925615.1 Actinomycetospora sp.
CCTCGACGCGCGTCGGGTCCAGGACCGCGAGGAGCGCGACGACGGCGACCAGGCCGAACCGCAGCCGGCTCGTCGTCCGGGAGGCCTCCGCGGAGTACGCCGCGAGCGCCCGCCCGGCCGGGGTGCTCACTCCAGCAGCCCGCGGCGCATCGCCTCGGCGACCGCGGCGGCCCGTTCGGTCACCTCGAGCTTCTCGTACATGCGCTGGACGTGGGTCTTGACGGTGCTGGGGGCCAGGTAGAGCTGCTTGGCTATCGCCGGGATGGACAGGCCCGTCGCCATCAGCCGGAGGACCTCCGACTCGCGCTCGGACAGCGCCGGGCCGCGGTCGGTACGACGTTGGCGGATCTCCCCGACGAGTCCGCTCGCCAGCTGCGGCGGCAGCACGCTCTCGCCGCGGGCCGCGGCCAGCACCGCGTCGACGAGCTCGCTGCGCCGGCTCTCCTTGGGCAGGTAGCCCGCCGCGCCCTGCTCGAGGGCGCCGTAGACCAGGGCCGGGTCGGTGAACGCGGAGAGCAGCACGATGCGGGTCGGGGCGCCGTCGCGGGCGGCCCGGGCGACGACCTCCGCGCCGTCGAGCCCGGGCATCCGGTGGTCGATCAGCGCGACCTGCGGAGCGAGGCGGACGATGGCCTCGAGCGCGGTGAGGCCGTCCTCCGCCTCGGCCACGACGTCGATCTGCCCACTGCCGGTCAGCGCACGGACGACGCCGTCGCGGTACATCGGGTGGTCGTCGGCCACCACCGCGGTCACCCGCGTCGAGGAATCGCGCACGACCCTCAGCCGCCCGCGCGCCAGAACTCGGTCGCGACGGCGAGCCACCGCTGGGCCGCGTCGACGTGCGGCCCGTGACCCGACCCGGCGAACACCTCGGTGCGCACCCGGCCGCCGGCCTGCTCGTAGCGGGCCAGGACCGACCGGATCTGGGCGACCATCGGCTGCGGCGGGAAGACCTCGGCGCCGGGCCAGCCCCGGACGATGCCGGCCTGGCCGAGCGTGCCCAGCTCCAGGAACGAACCGTCCGCGACGACGAGGTCCTTCTCGCCCTGGGTCCACAGCACCGGCGGCTTAGGGTCGAGCTCCGGGAGCCACGCCCACGAGCAGTACTTGGGGGAGAGGGCGTTGAGCAGCCCCCGCGTGCCCGGGGCGGAGCCCGGCCAGTTCGGCGAGGTCGTGGCGTCGCCGGGGTAGCCGTCGTCGCTGATGGTCGACAGCAGGATCTCGTCGAGCAGGAGCTCCTCCCGCTCGGGCGGGAGGCGGTACTCCGGCGCCCAGTAGGTGCCGTTCATGACGTTGCGGGGGCTGACCGGCTCGTCCGCGCCGCGGTCGCCGGCGCGCAGCAGCTCGACGAAGCGCGGGTTGGCGACCCCGGCGCCGGTGCCCGCGTGGTCGCCGGTGCACGGCGTGCCGTCGGGGAAGGTGCCGCCGTAGCCGTAGGGCGAGACCGGGTCGAGGAAGGTCAGGCTCGCGACGGGGATCTGGCGCGCGACCAGCGCGATCGCCGCCCCCGCCGTCGACCACCCGACGAGGTGCGGGCGCTCGATCCCCAGCTCGTGCAGGTAGGAGACGAGGTCGTCGGCCCAGTCGCCGAGGCCGCGGGTGGCGTCGATGGGGGCCGCTTCGGTGCGGCCGAACCCGCGCATGTCGGGGGCGAGGAACCGGAACCGGTCCGACGCCGGGCTCATGAGGTGCTCGAAGAACCGGCCCGTGGACAGGTTGCCGTGCACGAGCACGACGGGCTCGCCGTCGGGTGGTCCGGACTCGAGGTGGTGGATGCGGATCCGGGCGTCGACGGTGGCGGCGGTGACGCCGGGCAGGAGATCGCTCATGGTGGGCCGAACGCTAGTGAGGCGGGGTGCGGTCGGGAAGGCGTCCGGTCGGTGGCGGCCGAGCTGCATGATCACGAGCACGTGGGGCAGGCCCGGGGGCTGACGCGGCTGCGAGGTGTACCCCTCGTCCCGCCGGGTCGACGTCTGTGTGTTCCCGTGCCTGGACACGACAGAGACACAGCACGCCGATAGGGCTGGCACGAGGCGTCAGCCCACCGGCAGGCGGGCGAGGACGCCGTCGACGTCCACCCCGCGCGGCAGCGTGCCGAGCGCCTCGCCGTGCTCCCCGGCCACGCGGGACCCGACGAAGGCATCCGCCACCGCCGCCGGGGCGTGCCGCACCAGCAGCGACCCCTGCAGCACGACCGCCATCCGCTCGGCCAGCCAGCGGGCGCGCTCCTCGGTCGGGTCGCGGAGCTCGTCGAGGATCGTCTTCCACGCCGCGTCGAGCCGGTGATCGGCGCCGGACGCGGCCTCGACGTCGGCCCGGTAGGCCTCGAGGGCGGCGGGCTCCCGGCCGAGCACGCGGAGCAGGTCGAGGGCGTTGACGTTCCCGGAGCCCTCCCAGATCGAGTTCAGCGGCGACTCGCGGAAGAGCCGCGGCATCCCGGACTCCTCGACGAACCCGTTGCCCCCGAGGCACTCCAGCGCCTCGCCGACCACGGCGGTCTGCCGCTTGCAGATCCAGTACTTCCCGAGCGTGACCCCGATGCGCCGGAACGCGGCCTCGTGCGGGTCCGACGCCGCCCGGTCCTGGGCCCCCGCGAGCCGCAGCGCCAGCGTCACGGCCGCCTCGGACTCCAATGCCAGGTCCGCGAGCACATTGGCCATCAACGGCTTGTCGACCAACGGCGACCCGAAGGCCTGGCGGTGAGAGGCGTGCCATACCGCCTCGGTCAAGGCCCGGCGCATCAGCGGCTTGTCGATCAGCGCCGAGCCGAACGCGTGCCGGTGCGTCGCGTGCCAGGCCGCCCGGCGCACCGCGTCGCGCATCCCGGCCGCCGAGCCCAGCGCGTTGTCGAGCCGGGTACAGGCGACCATCTCGATGATCGTCCGCACCCCGCGGCCCTCGTCGCCGACCCGGAACCCGACCGTCCCGTCGAACTCCGGCTCCGACGACGCGTTCGACCGGTTGCCGAGCTTGTCCTTGAGCCGCTGGATGGCGAACGGGTTGCGCGTCCCGTCGGGCAGGACCCGGGGGACGAGGAAGCAGGTGACCCCGGAGTCCCGGACCTGCGCCAGCACCAGGAAGACGTCGCACATCGGCGCGGACGTGAACCACTTGTGCCCGGTGAGCACGTAGCTGCCGTCGGGCTGCTCGACAGCCGCCGTGGTGTTCGTCCGGACGTCCGAGCCGCCCTGCTTCTCGGTCATCCCCATCCCGGCGAGCAGGCCGGGTTTCGACGCCGGGTCGCGCAGCCCGCCGTCGTACACCGTCGACACCAGGCCGGGCCCGTACTGCGCGAGCAGGTCGGGAGCGGCGGCCAGCGCGGGCACGACGGCGTGGCTCATGGAGACCGGGCAGCCGTGCCCGGCCTCGGCCTGGGACCAGACGAGGAACCCGGCGGCCCGGGCGACGTGCTGGCCCGCCCGCGGGACCGATCCGAGCCCGTCCGGGCCGGCCCACACCGCGCCGGCGAACCCGCGCGAGACCGCCTCGGCGAGCAGCGCGTGGTAGCCCGGGTCGTAGTCCACCTCGTCGACCCGGTTCCCGACGCGGTCGAACGTCCGCAGTCGCGGCTCGTTGCGGTGCGCGGCGTCGGCCCAGTCACGGACCTGTGCCGACCCCGCGCGCCGACCCGTCTCGTGCAGCGCGTCGAGCGACCACCCCGCGCCCTCGCGCTCGACCGCCTCGAGCAGGGGCGGGTCGGCCGCGAGGTCGTGGTCGACGTACTCGGGCACCTGGTTGGTCACGACGTGGGTGGGCGCCATCGTCCGATCACACCACGCCTGGCTACCTGCCGGTAGGTGCGCTCACCTGGAGGTCAGCATCGCGAGACACGACGGAGTTCGCCGTCGCGTCCGAGGCCGGGCTGGTCGCTCCGGACACCCCGTGGTGACGACGGTGCACGAGGACCAGGTGGTCGACGACGGCGCGCGATCCCGACCGTCGACCACGACGTCCACCTCGACCTGATCGTCACGGCGGATCGGCTGATCACCTGCTCGCGCGCGCCGCGGCACCCGGCCCGAGTCGCCTGGGACGAACTGACCGACGCGAAGATTGCCGCCATCCCGCTGCTCCCCGGCCGCGCGGGGACCGCTGAGGGGTTGCTGCCACCGGCCCGGCCCGCGAGGGTGAGAGTCAGGTCACCCGACTCGACGACGAGGAGAATCATGGCCGACGCCCCGAGCATGGCGGAACTACTGGGGGACGACACCCCCAAGAACTGGGGCAAGTGGGGGCCGGACGACCAGGTGGGGTGCCTGAACTACCTCGACGCGAGCCAGGTGCTGCGCGGCGTGTCGAGCGTGAAGGCCGGGCAGGTGTTCACGCTCCAGTGCCCCATGGGGCTGCCCCACGGGGACCCGGTCTTCCCGGGCCGGGCGGGCATCGAGCGGGAGATGATCTGGGACCAGGACGCGTTCGCGCCGGGCGGCATCGGCCCGTCGTTCCCCGGCGGTCTCCGGGCCTCCGACGACAAGGCGACGATGTTCCTGCAGGGGTCCTCGCAGTACGACGCGCTGGGGCACGCCTGGTACGACGACCGCATCTGGAACGACGTCGACGCCGCGTCCACCAACGGCGGGGGGATGAGCTGGGCGTCGATCATGCCGATCGCCCAGCACGGCGTCGTCGGCCACGGGGTGCTCATCGACATGGCCCGCCACCGCGGCAAGGACTGGCTGGACAAGGGCGAGACGTTCACCCACCACGACCTCGAGGAGGCGGCGGCCGCGCAGGGCGTCGCCATCGAGAACCGGGACGTGCTGCTCATCCGCACCGGGTGGCTCAAGTACTTCTACGCGGTGTCCAACGAGGAGTTCTACGAGGGCTTCGTCGAGCCCGGCCTGACCTACTCCCGCGAGCTCGTGGAGTGGTTCCAGAGCAAGGAGATCCCCAACCTGGTCACCGACACGATCGCGAACGAGGTGACCTACGACCCGGAGTCCGGGGTCGCGCTCCCGTTGCACGCCGCCCTGCTGCGCAACCTCGGCCTCTCCATGGCCGAGATCATCTGGCTCGACGACCTCGCGGACGCCTGTGCCGCCGACGGCCGCTGGGACTTCCTGTACACCGCGGCGCCGCTCAAGATCCACGAAGCGACCGGCGCCCCCGTCAACCCGGTGGTGATCCGATGACTGCGCAACAGACCTCGGTCTACGAGTCCAAGCCCTGGCTCGCCCGGTACCGCGACGACTACAACCACGGCGAGGTGACCGTCGAGTTCGCGAGCGCGCTCGACATGGTGCGCGCCGCGGTCGAGCGCGACCCGGACTGCGAGATCGTCCGCTACTTCGACGGCACGATGACGATGCGCGAGCTCGACGAGCTCTCCGACGCCTTCGCCGTCGCGCTGACCGAGCGGGGCTTCGCGGCGGGGGACCGGCTCGGCACGTACCTGCAGAACATCCCGCAGGCCCTCGTCGTCGTCGTCGGGACCTGGAAGGCCGGCGGCATCGTCGTCTCGATCAACCCGATGTCGCGGCAGCGCGAGCTGACCACGATCCTCACCGACTGCGAGGCGACCGCGATCGTCTCGCAGGAGGACCTCTGGTCGATCGCCAGCGAGGTCATCCCGAACACCAGCGTGCGGATCGCGTTCACGACCTCGCCTCTGGAGTACCAGACCCGGCACGACGAGCGGCTCTTCGGCGGCATGGAGCGCATCGACTGCGACGGCGCCGAGGACCTCACGACGGTGCTCGAGGCGACCCGGGGACGTCGTCCGGACCCCGTCGAGCTCTCCGGCGACGACGTCGCGTTCCTCGGCTACACCTCGGGGACCACCGGGCCGCCCAAGGGCGCCATGAACACCCACCGCAACATCGTCTTCAACGCGCAGACCTACCGGGACTGGATCCAGCTCGGGCGCGACGACTCGGTGTTCGGTGTGGCGCCGCTGTTCCACATCACGGGCGTCGTCGGGCACCTCGCGATCGCGCTGCTGCTGCCGTGCCCGTTGGTGCTGGCCTACCGGTTCGAGCCGGGCGTCGTCGTGGACGCCATCCGCGAGCACCGCCCGACGTTCTCCATCGGCTCGATCACGGTGTTCATCGCGATGATGAACGCCCCGAACGCCGACAAGGACGCGCTGTCCTCGATGGTCAAGGTCTACTCGGGCGGCGCCCCGATCCCGCCGACGACGGTGAAGGCCTTCCAGGACCAGTTCGGGCACTACATCCACAATTTCTACGGGCTCACCGAGACCAACTCGCCCTCGCACGGTGTCCCACTCGGGGCGACGGCGCCGGTCGACGAGGCCTCCGGGGCGCTCTCGGTGGGGGTGCCGATCTTCGACACGGTCGTGCGGATCGTGCGTGACGACGGGACCGAGGCCGACGTCGGGGAGGTCGGCGAGATCACCACGCGCGGCCCGCAGGTGGTGCCGGCCTACTGGGGCAAGCCCGAGGAGACCGAGAAGGCGCTGCGCGGGCCGGGCGGGATCGTCGAGCTCTCCACCGGCGACGTCGGGTACATGGACGCCGAGGGCTGGTTCTACGTCGTCGACCGCAAGAAGGACCAGATCAACGCCGGCGGCTACAAGGTCTGGCCGCGGGAGGTCGAGGACGTCCTCTACGAGCACTCCGCGGTGAAGGAGGCCGCCGTCGTCGGGGTCCCGGACGAGTACCGGGGCGAGACGGTGAAGGCGTTCGTCTCGTTGCGGCCGGGCTCGTCGGCGACCCCCGAGGAGCTCATCGCGTTCTGCAAGGAGCGGATGTCGGCCTACAAGTACCCGCGCCAGATCGAGCTCCGCGACGAGCTGCCGAAGACGGTGACCGGGAAGCTGTTGCGCCGGGAGCTGCGGGGGAGCTGAGCGGGCCGGGCTCCGGACGCTCGAACGGGCCGTTGGTGACCCAGGGTGGTGGCGGACAGGCCGGTGGGGGGGGGCGGGGGGGGGGGGCGGGCGGGGCGCCGTCCGCAGTACCGGGCGGTTCGACCCCTTTGTGGGTGACCACCGCCCCGTTCGTGGTCTCCGGGCGCTCGGTCAGGACGTGGCGCCGGCGAGCACCTCGTCGAGGACGCCGTTGCGGGCATCGGCGACGAGGTCGGCGAGCTGGCCCAGGCTCATCTGGATGCGCTGGCCGAAGTCGTCGGTGATGACGACGCGGCGCTCCTCGGGGGCCGCGGGGTCCAGGTAGAGCTCCGGGCAGCCGCAGCTGCACTGCCCGCAGAACGTGGCGACGTGCTGCAGTCCGTCCGTGGCCGGGTCCATGGCGTCCTCCTGTGCTCCGGTGGCGCCGGGGACCGTAAGCACGCGGGCCCCGGGCGCGGACCGCCCCGAAAGGGTGGTCACCGGGAGCGACGGAGGCTCAGCGCGAGCCCGATCTCCGACGCGCCGCGCAGCAGGAAGCCCAGGCCCGCGAGCAGCGCGACGGTGCCGATCGCCGCCGCGAGGTTGAACAGGAGGATCACGAACGCCAGCAGCGCGAGGACGCCCATGGCGATGTTCCAGCCGCGGTGCTCCGCGCTGCGCGAGGCGACGAAGAGGTCGTTGATGCCCGCGAACAGGAACCACAGCAGCAGTCCGACGACGAGGATCACGACGCCCGTGCCCGGGTGGAAGATCACGAAGATGCCGGCCAGCACCGTGATGATCCCGAAGATGATCACCCACCACCGGCCCGGGGCGCCGTGCTGGACGCGCAGCGCCGTCGTCGTCTCGATGATCCCGGAGATCACGAGGCCGAACCCGAGGAAGAGAGCCAGCAGGATCACGGTGGCGGTCGGGAACAGGAGGGCGAAGAGGCCGACGATCACGCCGAGGATCCCGTCGGCGAGGATCCAGCCCCACCGCTTGGCGACGTCGGGCGGACCGATGGTGGAGGAGGTCATGTCACGGTGAGTACACCACCTCCGGTGGCCTTGACCAGGATCTTCCCGTGAACGGTGCCCGTACGGCGCATTCAGGCGCCCTGGGGGTGCGCCACGGGGTGATCCGATGGGCCGTCCCGGTGGTGACGACGGTCCTCGCGGTGCTGCTGATCGGCGGCTGCGCCGACGCGCCCGTGACCGGCCCACCAACTGCGCCGTCCCCCGCCGACGTCGCCGCCGTCGACACCCACTACGCCCGCATGATGCTCGGGCACCACGAGCAGGCCCTCGTGCTCTCGGCGCTGGTGCCCGGTCGGTCGTCGTCCCCCGACGTCGCCGACCTGGCCTTCCGCATCGACCGCGCCCAGGTCGAGGAGGTGGGCCAGCTGCAGGGGTTCCTGCGGCTGCGCGGCGCCCCGACCGACCCGGGCGCGATGACGGGGATGCCCGGCATGGCCGACGCCGCCACCCTCGACCGGCTCCACGGCCTGCGCGGGCCCCCGTTCGACCGGCTCTGGCTGCAGACGATGACCGCCCACCACGAGGGCGCGCTCGCCATGGCCCGCAGCCAGCTCGCGCAGACCGGGGGCGACGCGTCGACGTCCCCGCTGGCCGAGTTCTCCCGCACGCTGCTCGTCGCCCAGCAGGCCGAGATCGACCGGATGCAGGGGCTGCTCGTCCGCGGCTGACCGCGTCATCGCACGAACCCGCGGGAACCGGACGGACCGCCACGACGACCCGGTACATGTGCGAGGGCTCGGCGAGGGGGCGCGACGTGGCGCGGCGGTGGCCGTGGGCGTGCTGTGCGCACTGTTCGCCCTGGTCACAGCGCTTCCCGCGTCGGCGCACGCGATGCTCGAGCGGACGTCGCCCGCCGCCGACGGCGTCGTCGCCCACGCGCCCCCGGACGTCGTCGTCACCTTCAGCGAGGCGGTGAGCCTGGTCCCCGGCGCGGTCCGCGTCTACGACGGCGCGCTGCGCGAGGTCGACACCGGGACCGCCTCGCACCCCGGCGGTGACCCGACGTCGGCGGCGGTCGCGCTCGCTCCCGGCCTGGGCGCAGGCACCTACACCGTCACGTGGCGCGTCGTGTCCGCCGACTCGCACCCCGTGTCGGGCGGCTTCCGGTTCTCGATCGGCCACCCCGGTCCGAGTGCGGCGCCGCCGCCCCCCGACGTCGGGGGTGGGGCTGCGGGCGCGCTGCTCGCCGTGGCCCGCTTCGTCGAGTACGCAGGCCTCGCCGTGCTGGGCGGGGCCGTCGTGCTCGTCGCGCTCCGCCGCGCCGGGGCCGACGTAGCAACGCTGCGCCGCGGCCGCCGAGGGGTGGTCGCCGGCTGGTGGGCGTTGCTCGTCGGGAGCGTGCTCGCCCTGGTGCTGCAGGGTCCCGACGCGGCCGGGGTCGGGATCGGCGCCGCGTTCGACCCCGCGGTGCTCGCGACGACGATGGCCTCGCCGACCGGCCTGCTCCTCGCGGCCCGCGTCGTGCTGGTGCTGCTCG